>DASSHD010000693.1:0-8157 GCA_035693085.1 Hanamia sp.
TTGCAAAATTATGTTACTGATGGAGCTAACTCACAGTCAGGAAGCGCTTCCAGCAGTGACTCCGGCAACTGGAATTTTCATGGAGATGCTCACGGCAGTGTAGACATAGGTTTGTTCGGAGGCTCTGCCGATGCCAGCACCAATGCCAATGGCAGCCATAACAGTAAGTCGGTTTCGGATTACCTGAATGAACAAAAATCACATGCACAGGGTTCGGCCACACAATCTGTGGGAGAAACACAAAAAGCACATTCGATTTCTATCGGAGAGGTGTCTTCAAGAACTCATATTGCCACCGAATCAGAAGACCAGTATGAAGCTTCATCAAGGGAATTTTCCAACCCCAATCATTGCCATGCCATCACTTTCCTTTTTTATCGCCTCAATAAAAAACAGAAAGTAACTTATGAGTTGGTAGAAATAGAAAGAAGAGTACTGGATCCCGTAGCGCCGGTTCGGAGGCCGCTGTATGTTCCTACTTTAAAATCAGCAGTATCGGTAGTTCCGCAGGAGATGCCCGCAACCAGTAAAGTTTTTACCAGTGCAGAATTATTGGTGGCCGGCACTAATTTAACACGAAATGCATTTGGCGTTAACCAGGCTTCATCTCAATTTCAGGCAGCATCGCAGTTCCAAACCGCATCGCCTATTTCTGCTGCCGTTCGTAATGCCGCTCTTGCCGAAGTGGATAAGCAATTGTTAGCCGAAGGTTTGATAGACAATAACGGCAAAGCTTCTACCGCTATTAAGAACAAAATAAATTTTGTGCAGGAGTTTTCTTTGCCTACATCCGGCATTATCGTAAAAGGATGTTTGGACGATTGCGATATATGCGAACCGGAAGTAAAAGAAAACCTTCAGTTGCAAAATGATTTGCTGCGCAAACAAATTCAGTTGCTTGAAAAATCGCAGGAATACAGGTGTTGCCCGCCAGCGCCGATAGTAACCAATGTATAGAAATATATAAAAGATAAATAAGTTTAAAACATTTTGTTAGTATCAATAAATGATCTTTTAATCTTAAAAAATTATTATCATGGAAAAGAAAATAAACAACCAACAAAAGGAAACCGGGCTTAATGAACTAAGAAAAAAATTTGGCGCTTTACAAATTTCTGAACATTCACTCGCAAAAAAAGTTTCAGGTGTGTATAAAGAAAGTGTAATTACTCATTCAGGAAATACCTTTTACGAACAGGTACAATCAGTTTCGTACAATCCGGATTTTCAAATGCTGGAAGCTATTTTTGCAACTAAACAGGCAAATGGCTACAATGGCAATTTGTGTACGAATGGTTCTTTCGCATTTGTGCGTTTCTACCTCGATTATGGCAGCGGCTGGGAAGACCAGGGATACACAGGGGTAAATGAACATGATATTCCTACGGGAACAGATTGTACCAAAAAAGCAGAAAAGCCATTGAATTATTCGGCATCTCTGAAAATAATTCCTAAAACTGATTATTGCAATAAGCACGTTTTACCTAAAGCAAGAGCAATTCTGGAATGGAATAAAATTCCTCCCGCTAACACTCCTAACTATAATTCCATTTGGGGTGATACGGTGGATGATCATATCCAGATTAAACCAAGATGGAAATTCATTTTGGAAAAGGAGAATTTTGCTCAATTAATTGAATTTTCTGTTTCGCAACCGATGCTTAAACTTTCGGATGCGGCTAAATTCGTGTCTGGCGGCGAAGCAGCCCTGCAG
Source organism: Hanamia sp. (assembly GCA_035693085.1). Classification (GTDB taxonomy): domain Bacteria; phylum Bacteroidota; class Bacteroidia; order Chitinophagales; family Chitinophagaceae; genus Ginsengibacter. Next base: position 1,715 of record DASSHD010000693.1, read on the forward strand.
GAATTGAAAACCTCTTCTACGCCTCAGCCGCTAAGCCTTGGAGAATTAGTTAAACTATATAAAAGCAAAGATTCTGTAACCCCCGGAAGATATGGATTGCAAAACGTAATGTCAGCCTTAAAAAGTTTTGATTCAAATTTTATTTCGCAGAACATTGAACAATGGAAACAATATGAAATTGATTGGGCGGCAATAATTCAAGAACTTGAAAGCACAAATGCAGATGTTACTTACGAACAAATTGAAAACGTAGGCCTTGACTACAATCTGGAACAATTTGTCGCTTCGTTTAGAGTGAAAAGGCCCGGAGGATATTCGGGTGATTTGTGCAGCAGCGGAAGCCTTGAATATGTTGCATTTTGGGCCGACTGGGGTAACAACTGCAAATGGGAATATGTCGGTACTACTTCGGTAAATGTTCATGACATAAATGATATTCCGAAAGGAGGATTATCCTACGCGGCAATTCTTCCTTATGATTTTAATAAGATTAGAAAACAATGTACAAATCCGGAAGTTGTAAAAATCAGGGCAGTACTTTCATGGAATGTTGCACCATCTACGACCGATGCAGATAAACTCGAATATTGGGGCAATCGCGTAGATACTTACATTCAGGTTAAGCCGGGATATGGAACAGGAGTTCTGGAACCAATCATCAATATTTTAGGAGGAATTCCGGTAGATGAAATTGATGTGAACGGATTAACTATCCCCGGTGCAAAATTCGCATTGAACCAGGTTGGCGTTAATGATTACAGCCCTTTTGGCGGGATCATTGTTGTTCAGGGTCCATCGTTTGTTGGTCACAGGTACCGTATCAAAGTAACCGACATGAATACTTTGTCCAGCTATTATATAAATAATGATTTTGTAATAGTAGGTTGGTTAATGGTTCCACCTTATGTACAATATACAACTGTCGTGGCAGACCCTCTTTCTTATTATTATAATTACCAGGCATTTGATAAAAATACGGATAATGTTTTGGCAAGGTGGAGTCCGGGTACAAATGATCTTCTGAAACTTGAATTAGAAATTGAAGGAGTAGTTGGCGTATTTACAAAATATATTCAAATGGATAATTTATCACCTGTGATTAATTTGAATGTTGATGATATGGGGGATTGTACTCACTACAAAACAGGAGATATTATTACAGGGTCTTATTCTGTCTATGATGCACACCTGCGTAATTATTCCCTGGCAAGTTCCTTCGGTGGTTCTATAAACGGAATATCCAATAAATCTGATAGTTTCAGTTTCCCAACAACCGGCGCTCATACCCCTTGCGGTAAAGTTTCTCTGATCGCATACGAAAGAACCATATACGACAGTCAATGGACAAATAATTATTCTTATACAGAGCAAATTATTTGCCTGCAACCTAAGAAATAATGGTGCATTGAAAAATAATATTATAATGATGAAGTTCTTTTTATAAACAGTGGTAATAGTAAAAATTTTTAAATCCGGAAAACGCAGAAAATCCTTTAAAAAAGTATGCATCCCGAAAGCCGAAAAGGGAAAAACAGAGTAGGCAAAAAAATAATAAATAATATGGACGATATTCCTATTTGCCCCGACTGGTGGCCACTTATTTTGTGGCAACTTCATTTCAGAGTAATTCCATGGCATCATGGAGGAGGTGGTAATCCTGTAAATTACCCTCCTGCAACTGAAGCTATTCTTTCCGCGTTACTTGCACATACTTCATCTTATTTGTTGCTTGACCAAAAAGCAGGCGCAGTAATAAGATCAGAAGCTGTGAGGAGTATTGTTGAAACAGCCCAAAACATGGATAAATTACATGATGCAGAAAACAAGAAAAAATAGCAAAGATCAAAACCTGTTTCAATTACAGATTGAAGCAGGTTTTTCCTGAGTTGGTTGGTTGAAGAGAATGATTTCAAACAAAATCTCCTGGCCTGCTCTCGGTTATAACCGATTTGAATAATTATTCCTGACTTTTAGAAAATAATCCATCTCCGTCTTTTCATTAAATTTCCGATAAACATTTTCAAATGTTTCTAAAATAAAGCTCTTTCTTATTTTTGATTAATCATTTTTTTGTAAAATCTTTAATCCTTACGGGATTTATTTTTAAAGTATTTTTTTTAAATTAAAAAAAAAGTTTACATTTAAAAATCCTTTTAGCTGGTATGATGATTTCTTTTATAAATTCCTACTCCGTATTGATGAAAACCTGCTGACTTGAAAACATAATTATTTTTAAAAATTAAAAGAAAAATTATGAAAAAGTTTTCAGTGGCCTCTCTCATTATTCTAATGAGTTTTATTTTTATTTTTTCCAGGTGTAACCAGGGTCAAACAGACAAAACAGAAGTAACAAAAGATTCAACGCAGGCACAGGCCGCACTTCCGGCTTATGGTGGTTTCGATAGCGAAGTTGCCTGGGGGAAGCACCTTGTTACTATTGGTGGTTGTAATGATTGCCATACTCCCAAAAAAATGGGACCAAATGGGCCGGAAGATAATTTGGATTTAGCATTGTCCGGCAGCCCTTCGCAACAGCCGGGAATAAATATTAACCGCAAAGAAATAGAAAGCAAAGGGCTTGCCGTAACCAATAACACAGAATGGATAGGCCCGTGGGGCATTTCTTATACTGCAAATATTACTTCAGATTCAACAACAGGTATTGGGAACTGGACTTTAGAACAGTTTATGCGTGTCTTTAGGACAGGCAAATATGGTGGAGCTCCCGGCGGAAGAAACCTGCTACCTCCAATGCCCTGGCAAAGTATAGGACAAATGACTGATGATGAATTAAAGGCTGTTTATACCTATTTAGAATCTACTAAACCTATTCATAATATTGTACCTCAACCCCAGCCTCCGGTTCTGGCAATGAAAAGATAAATTGTCCTGGCACATAAAATTCAACAGGAAAGAATATTAAATTTTTTTCTGTTGAATTTTTTATTTTTTCACTTCTCCAAATTCAGGCATTGTACTATTAATCTTTATCCAAAAATTAAATTGTTGATTAAATAAGAATTTCAAATATTTACCTGCCTTCCGCCGGTAGGTTTGCTTACTGTTTTTTATACCTTTTAGAAAGTTATCAGACTACTATTTTAAAACCTCTATTAAACTTTCCGAACATTTTAGTTTATCCGATAGCCGTTCAGGTTTTTATTTTTTAAAAACATTCTCAACAAATACATCAATTTATTTTACATTTAGCCAATAAAATAAGTTTATAAAACCTTCTAAAAATGAAACAATTTTTTGTAATCCTGTTAATGATGTTTTCATTCTCTCTTTCATATTCTCAAAATACAGACACCTGGAAAATAGTAGCGGATAAAATTGACCCTTCCAATTATTATGGTGAAACGGTTGCCAATGGAGTTATCGGCATTGTATCTTCTGCTGAACCGTTGAAGTGCAAAACGGTTGTTCTTAATGGAGCGTATGATCAATACGGGCGTGGAATGGTGAGTAATTTTCTAAAAAGCTTCAACCTCGTAAACATGAATCTTGACATTGACGGCCATCGCATAGGTGATGGCGATGTCAAAAACATGCGCCAGGTACTTGATATGAAACATGCAAATTTTACAACGACTTTTGATTACCAGGATAAAGCCAGTGTGTCTTATACTTATTATGCTTTGCGGAATCTTCCTTATAACGTTCTGGTTGACGTAACTATCGCAGCCAAAAAAGATGTTGAAATTATTCCTGCCAGTGTAATGGAAGCGCCTGATGAATTGCGGGATGTTCAAAATTATTATAACCAGATTGACCGTCCGCATGTAAAGATCAGTTTGCTTTCTTCTGTTGCAAAAAGCCCGACAGGGAAATTAACTCTTGCTTCTGCAACAACTTTTTTATTTGATGAACCCAATGGTTCTGAACCGGAGTTGATCCATGAAATGTGGGATAATAATATGCACCTTTTAAAATTTAAAAAAGATTTAAAGGCAGGAACCTCTTATCATTTTTCCATTGCCGGAGCAAGTATTACTTCGGCGCAAGATGATGATCCTTGGAACGAAGCACAACGATATGTGATATATGCAAAATTGGAAGGTACAAAAAAATTAATACAATTTCATGATGCAGCCTGGGATCAATTATGGAAAAGCGATATTGTAATTGATGGCGATGATGCCAGTCAGCGTGATGTTCATTCTGCCATGTATCATTTATATTCATTTGTAAGATCGGGAACTTCTTATAGCCCTTCTCCTATGGGCTTAAGTGGACTTGGTTATAATGGACACGTTTTTTGGGATGCTGAAATATGGATGTTTCCCCCGCTGCTGGTGCTTCATCCCGAAATGGCAAAAAGTATGATGGAATACCGGTTTCAACGATTGAAGGAAGCGGAACACAATGCTTTTGCTCATGGATTTAAAGGAGCAATGTATCCCTGGGAAAGCGCTGCCACAGGAAATGAAGAAACACCTGTGTGGGCTTTAAGCGGGCCGTTTGAGCATCACATCACCGCCGATGTTGCCATTGCGGCATGGAATTATTTTGCGGTTACCCAGGATACTTCCTGGCTAAAAGAAAAAGGTTTTCCTATGATAAAAGCCTGTGCTGATTTTTGGGTAAGCCGGGTAGAAAGAAATGGCCCTGGTCATTACGATATTAATAATGTAGTTGCAGCAGACGAATGGGCTGAGAATGTTGACAACAATGCATTTACCAATGCGGCTGCAAAAGCTAATTTACAATATGCGGTAATGGCTGCAAAAATTTTACATCAACCAATCAATCCGGACTGGGCAGATGTAGAAAAAAATATTCCTATTTTAAAATTACCGAATGGTGTTACTTCAGAATATGCAGGTTACAATGGCGAAAAAATAAAACAGGCAGATGTAAATCTCCTGGCATATCCGTTAAAAGAAATAACTGATCCGGCACAAATAAAAAAAGACCTTGAGTATTATGAACCCAGGATTGGAGAAGGTTCTCCGGCAATGACCCAGGCTATTTTCACTATCTTATATGCAAGGCTTCATGAGCCGGCCAAAGCCTGGAATACTTTTGAGAAATCTTATATTCCTAATAAATTACCACCATTTGGCGTAATGGCAGAAACTGCCGGGGGCACCAATCCTTATTTTGCAACCGGCGCCGGTGGCTATCTTCAAAGTATGTTATTTGGCTTCGGCGGATTGGATATTACACCTAAAGGAATCGTGCAACTGAAAACTTCTTTGCCTAAACAGTGGAAGTCGTTAACATTAACCGGTATTGGAAAAGATAAAAAAGCTTATGAAGTGAAGTAAAAAAGGGAAAATTATTTTTCATCTCTTCTTTAGTTTGGTTTGAATATTTTTAACAAGCATTCCGTTTAACCATTGATGTCATATTAATTAAAACAAAAAAAATGGAAATCCCGATTATTTGCCTGCCTACCGGACAGTTAGGTTCGTTTACTACATTTCAATTCTAAGATTATAAGAATGGATGATGGAGATTGCTTTGAAAAAAAATTAAAATCCCCGTAAAATACTTTTGCATATTAAAAATCAGCTAATTTATTTTCCATTTCTTTAGTTGTAATTTTACAAATAACAAAATAGAATTTAAATAATTCTGGAATCTGTCCGAAAGATAGGTTAGAATTAACTCGGGTGATAAAAGTATGCTTAACAAAAAAAATCATACAGTAAGAATAGTAACCGCCGCTTCATTATTCGATGGGCATGATGCCGCTATTAATATCATGCGTAGGATTATGCAAAGTAAAGGAGCAGAAATTATTCATCTTGGCCACAACAGAAGTGTACATGAAATTGTAGAATGTGCCATTGAAGAAGATGCACAGGGAATAGCGATTACCAGCTACCAGGGTGGCCATTTGGAATATTTTAAATACATGAAAGATCTTCTGGATCAAAATGGATACAGTCATATAAAAATCTTCGGCGGCGGTGGCGGAACTATTTTACCTTCTGAAATTGCGGAATTGGAAGCTTATGGAATTACAAAAATTTACTCCCCGGATGACGGAAGGAAAATGGGACTGGAAGGAATGATACAAGAAGTGGTTGACAAATGCGGCCTTCCCCTGGCCCTCCCGATTAATCGTGATGAACTCTCCAAGGGAGGGGGAACCAGAACTGCAACTTCTCTGAGTAATGGTAATGGCGGGAATGGAAAATATATTTTAGGGGAATGGAGAGATATCAAATTGGTTGCTACATCAATTACCAAAGCAGAAAATGGGGAAGAAGTTGAAGTTTTGAAAAACAGTAACGGCAAATACAAGGTAAAATCTGGTAAAAAAGTGACTAATCTGGTATTGGGAATTACAGGAACCGGTGGTGCAGGAAAATCTTCAGTCACTGATGAAATCGTACGACGTTTTCTAAATACATATTCCGATAAAACCGTTGCTGTTATTTCTGTGGATCCATCGAGAAAAAAAACCGGTGGGGCATTATTGGGAGACC
>DASSHD010000694.1:0-5560 GCA_035693085.1 Hanamia sp.
ATTTTATTCCGATAGAATTTAAAATATAAAGAACGTGAACTGAGCAATTAGTCATGCAGCCGCCGGGAGAAAGAATATTTATATTAGCAATAGATCCGTTTTGGTTATGCCCATAAACCAATAAAGGAATATCATCTGCACCTGTTGTTGAAAGAAGAACTTTTTTAGCGCCTGCAATCAGATGTTTTGAGGCAGATGTTTTATTTGAAAATTTTCCCGAACATTCAATTACTGCGTCTATGTTTAAATCTTTCCACGGAAGTTTTTCAGGATCTTCTTTTTGTGTGTAAATAATTTTATTTTCATTAATGATAAGTGATTGATCCTTTATTTTTACAGACTCATGATAAGAACCGTATATAGAGTCGTATTTTAAAAGATATGCCAGATTTTCAATTGGCATGATATCATTCACAGCTACCACTTCAAAATCTTCATTTTTCGTTAACCTCCTGAACAAAAGGCGGCCTATGCGCCCCATTCCGTTTATTGCAATTCTCATTTTTTTTGTACAAATATCCGTAAAGAAAATTTGATGTTCTATGCAAATATTGAACTAATAATAAACGAATCCGAATAAATTGATTTGTATTTACGGAATTAATTGAATAGAGGGATAAAGTTGCATAAAAATGGCATAAGTAATATACTTATGCCATATCAAAATAAATTGAAGTGTGTAACCTTTTCCTGTAGGTATTACATCCCTGTAAAGAACGCAATAATAGCCATAAAAGCAAAAAAAGCTAATATAATCCCGATAGCTACCAGTGTGTCATGTAATTCGATTGAGGTAATCTTTTTCATAAACCTAAAGTTTAAAATTTTAATAAATAGATAGAAGGCTCCGAAAGGAAGATTGGAAAAAATTCGGATTATTTGACTAGTTTATCGGGAGAAGGATTACCACGAATTTAAAAAAAGAAATTTAGAAATACAAATATTATTGCAAATAATAATGAAAATATTTTGATTTTTTGGCTTTTCAGGAACAAAAAAATCCAGTTATTTTTTAGTTCTTAAATATTTTTTACTCTTGATTTTAAAAAATAGAGATTATTATTATTTGCCTGCCTGCCTGCCGGTAGGTAGGTATGTTTACTGTATTAAAAACTTTAAGGGGATGGTTTCCTTTACCAAGAAAAATCTTCCAAAATAAATACAGGTTTGAAATAGAAGGGATGCTTATAACGCATAATTTTAATTATTGTTAATGAGATCTTCTCAAACTTTTATTTATGATGCCTTTCATCTGATTACTGATCTTATAATCTACCATTCCGTTAAACCGCAAAGGATGAATAGTAGATGGTATGGATAAGCGCAAAGATTTATCGGCTGCCATTCTCGCCTGGAATGAAATTCGGGGGAATGTACCTGTGGAAATATAACTGAATATCTTAGAAAGATTATCATCATTAGGATTACCCCATGGAACATTTACATAATCATAAGCGGCTTCATCCGGAATTAATCCATTAAAATATCCTCCCTGGTTATTGGCATTCCTGGTTTCAAAATTAATTGCATAAAGGTCTGCCAGATCTTTTTCTACGCCATTTGGAAAATCAGAAATAGTAAATGAAAAGAAACCGACAGGCTTGCCGTAAGTAGTATCACCTACCAATTTTACATCCAGGTAAGGCTTCAGGTTGTTAATCGTAAGCTCACTCGCAGAAGCGGTATTACCAGTTCCAATAAAAAATACATGACTTAAATTCAAACTTCCTCCACCATTAAAAAGTACTTGAGTTTGAAGAAAATCAGGTTGTTGGTGTATGAGGGCGGTTAGTTTATCATTATACAAATAATTATACATTACTTTGCCCTTCACAGATGAAGGCGCTACCAGGCTGTCAATATATTCTGCAGTTGCTACCGAGCCTCCGCCGTTATATCTTAAATCTACAATCAATGAGCTAATATTTGCAGATTCAAATTTGCTGAATACTCTGTTTAGTTCTGTTTCAGTTAGTGTTGGCGCACCATTATAAGTCACATTGGAGAAGGTATTGAAAACAAAATATCCCACGCTTTTACCACCTACTGAATAAACAGTATCGAATAAAACCGGGTTGATATCATAAGTTGCCTGAGCAAGCGTATAAGTTACGGTGGTTTTATCAGGTTTTAAAAAAGTAAATGACGAACTCGGATCGTAGTAAACTGCATTGATTACTTTATTTACATTAGGCCCGTTACTTCCATCGTAAGAGATATCGGTATCTCCATTGATTGCAGTAATTTGCCAGCCTCGAGTAACACCTACTTTTCCGGCAGGTGAATTTTTATCCGCAAACAATACATACAAATAGGTTTTGTTTGCAGAATCTCTTGCATAAGTTACTTGCATTCCCAGGTCGCCACCAACACCTTGTTGTATTTCGGCGGCTACAGCACCCGTCTTATCCAAAAAGCTATATCTGTCATAAGGATTACCTGTGGAAGGGTTTATAGCATAATTTTTCATTTGAGCCAACAACACATCTGCCGAATCGTAAGCCGGGCTTAAAGGATTTAATTTGGGAACCTGGTTGTACCAATAATATGTGGGCAGGTCTGTTGCAGTATCTCTGCCACCTTCGTTAAAACTTACCTGCATGATGTTATACATCAGATATTTCAAAGAATCTGCGTCAGATAATTGAGTAGTACCTGTGGTACCTCCTGTTCCACCTCCTGAATCGCCTTTACTTTTCTTGCAGGATGAAACAGACCCAGCCAATACAATAATAAACAGGTACAGGTACAGATAATTTAAGGAGTACTTTTTCATATAAATAGTTTTCACTTACAAAGTAAAGAATTTACTAAAACAATAGTATCATTTTTTTGAAAGATTTTATTTTATTTTTAAACTTTCAGGTTCATTTCTTTTATAGATATTTTAAAATTAGGATATTTGATTAGAGCAGATTCAAAAACAAAGTGAAATTTGTCTTAAAGCGTACATTCATCAATAGATTCAATAATATTTAAAATTTATCATGGAACAATTAACCCTCGGAATAGGTACAAGGCTTCAACATACACAATATGGTCCCGGAGTAATCGTAGGCGTGCGTCTGGCTACTTATCTTATTTCCTTTATAAGTGATGGTATCAAAGAAATTGATAAAGATGATTAAAAGCTGGAAGAAATTATTCCGGAGAAGGTAACTGTAGAACTTGAGACAACCAGCGATGTAGAAAAATCTTTATTGAAAATTTTAAGGCTTTGGAGTGATGCATCAGAAATAGTGCCGCTGGGAGATCGATGGAAAGGCGGTACTATGTTATTGCAACCTGCAGATAAAACTCAAAAGCCAAAAGAGATTCCCATTGATATTTTCTTTCACAAGATAGTCATGCTGCGCGACAGGTTGCGGGTGATGGAGCAACAGGTCAATGCTCACAAAATTTTGAGTGATGAAGAAAAAGTAAATTTCCAACAATATATTACACGTATCTATGGAACTCTTACCACTTTTAATGTTCTATTCAAAAATAAAGAACATTGGTTTGTAGGGGACAGAGGCAGCGCGGAATAGAAGCATTTGCTTTAGCGGATTTTTACATACAGTAAACAAAGAAATAATTAGAATTCCTATTTACTTTTTACAACAATCTTTTCTGAATATTCGCTGGAAACTTTATCGAAGAATTTACAGGTTTCAGCAAATTTATCTGCCGGAATAACATTTTGAGAAAGCTGAAGAATAGCTATGGAAGTTACCGTATTCGACTTTTCATCATATAAATATTTTGTTTTAAAATCTCCGTATTCAAATGATAAGTCTATTGATTTAGGAAGATTTTCTATAGTATAATTTTCCGGTAAAAAATAAATGGTAGAATCTTTTTTTACAAATGGATGGGGAAAATAGAAAGATTTGGTTCTTCCTTCTGCCGAAGGTAATCTTCCATTCCACAATTTATAAATCCGGGGACTTAGAAACATTTTATTTCCGGCAGTAAACGAAGGAATTTTATCAATATACATATTGAAATTTATTTTAGCAGAATCGCTATTCGCATCCCATTGAAGAGTGAAATCATCGGGCTGCAAAAACCCTAATGTACTTACTAAATACTTTTTTTGCTCATCTTTCTTTTCATTCATTACATCTTCTTTAATATCTTCTTTATATTCCCCTGAACTCTTCAACACACTTTCGCTTTCGCCAGATCCATCCTCTTTCAGTTTTACTTTGGTTGTAAGCTCAAAAATGTTCTCAGCAGCTTTACTTTTTGGCGTAGATACGAGAACACCGCCTTCAGGAGTTATAAGCAATGCATTCCTGTTTTCAGTAAAGCTTCCTAATGTTCCTGCATCAGTAAAGGTACTTGTACACTCGAGCCACATTGTATCTTTATTATTAGGCACACAAAGTATCACATGGTTAAATGAGAAATGCGGAAAATCAGGATCTACCGGCGCTTTATTATATTTCGCATTGATGAGAGCAGGATAACTTACAATGCCAACCGCATCAAGGCAGGCCTGCATATAATTGGCTAATGCTTTGCAATCGCCATATTTTTTGGTATCTACAAAAGCGGCATCAAATGGTTTTAAACCCCCAATTCCGAGCTGTATGCTTACATACCTGCAATTGGCCTGTAAATATTTATATATTTTTTTAATTTTCTCTCTGTCATTCGTTTCATTTTTTACCATCTCTCTTAGCATTGATTTGGTTTTGTCAGACAGATTGATAGAACCTTTTGAAAGTTTGCTATACCAAATACCAAAATTTTTCCAGGTACTTATGTCGCCTTCATATCCATCCATTGAAAATTGGTTGGGGCTTATCAATACCGCAGGAAAATTGCTCTCATAGCTTACCGATCCTTCTTCATAATCTATAGCATCCAGGTCTTTTACTTCCCATGTATAGATTTTAGTTTTCCCTTTTTCGGTTATAACCGGTTTCACAGTGATGTTTTGTGGTTTGTAACGCAGGCTAAGATCAGAAGGTACATTAACAGTAAACGTTGAATGTTCAACAGATTGCCAAGGTAATTCAATCCGATAATCAGGATAATTTAAAGTGCCTTTAAATTTTAACGAATAATCATATTGCACTGTGATCGGGTAGGAGGGAGCGCTAACTCTGAAATAATAAATTTTGCCATCTGATACTAGGCCATCACCCTCAGCAGCCTGCGCATTAATCTCTTTCATTTTATACTTATTGATCTCTTTACCATGTGAGTCATAAACTTTAATTTCCGCATCTGTAAGCTTACGAAACTGATCGGAATATTTATAAAAATACAGTACATCTTCTCCTTCTGCATCCAGTACAGTAAAAACCTGGTGTACTGTAAGCCGGGCTTCATCTATATCCCTTACATCAAAATCTATTATTTCCTCTCTCTTTATACTATGAGCATTAGTTGTAAGATCTGGGGGAATGGTTGAAGCATCCAGGATATTTATTTGAGAAAAGCAGGACTGTGCTAAAAATGCTGCAAAAAAGATCAACCAAAAAGTTTTCATCAGCTGTTTGTTTTTTTCTTAATTACTATTTGCTCATTCAATGCACTAAATAATTTTTTATAAAATTCCTGCAGA
>DASSHD010000695.1:0-2864 GCA_035693085.1 Hanamia sp.
AAATACTGAATGTACTATGCTAATGCAAAAGGGGAAAGATAAATGAGCAAATGAAAATATTAAAAAAACAATAGCAATGAATCACAGCGAACATCATCATATTGAAAACGAAAGTATAAGCAGTGAGGAACCAGACAATAGCAATCTTCCTCTATTAATTTAAATTAAGAATTTATCGCTATCCTGATTATTTTATTAAAAGCAAAGAGAATACTCGTTGGTTAGTTTGGAAATAACCAGTAAACAAACAAATAACCCGGATTTTTAATTTCCTTATACCTGCCAGCAAAGTTTAAACGAAACTCTTTTATATAAGCAAAACAGCCATTGTTTAAATTTCGTTTTCTTTAAGAAGGATATGCGACAAAAAATAATGCAGATTTTACCTATCCCGGATGGAATGAAAGAACTGACAGCAATCATCCATTTTGCTGACGATATTCATATTCCATGATTATAATTTATCAAACTTTATAAAAACAAAAATTAAAAATCATGATTAAGCAAATAGAAAATCTTTCTGACAACATTCCTTGATTTGAATTTTCAGGTTTAGTATGACGGGGCATCTAAGAACTTATTCAAACAATGAGATAAAAAAGCAATGAAATGATTGAAGGAAAATTAATTTTATATAACCCGCAGGTAAATAATTTAGCCTTTTACAGATACACTTTCCTATTCATTGCTCCACAATCATTTTCATTTTAGATATGAGAAAATTTTAGTAATACCGGTTTAAAAAGGATCAGAAAATTATTTCCCGGAATATTTTATAAATCAAAAAGTATAACAAATGAAAACCATATTGAATTTTTCCGAAATACACCTGACCGATCTTCCGAAAGTAGGCGGAAAAAATGCCTCACTTGGCGAAATGTTTTGTGAGCTGACATCAAAAGGAATCGTCATTCCTGATGGATTTGCTGTAACAGCCACAGGCTATTGGGATTTTTTGAAATACAATAAACTGATTCCTCAACTGACCGGTTTATTGTCGCAGCTTGATAAAAAAACATTTAATAACCTGAATGAAATCGGAAAAAAATCACGCCAGTTATTATTGGATGCTTCTTTACCGGATACATTAAAAAATGAAATCGTTACAGCAGCAAATGCTTTGTACAAACGTGCAGGTAGCCAGATTTCATTAGCTGTTCGCAGCAGTGCTACCGCAGAAGATTTGCCAGATGCCAGTTTTGCCGGGCAACAGGAAACTTACCTGAATGTGAAAGGAGAAGATAATCTTATCAAAGCCTGCCAGCGTTGTTATGCTTCGTTATTTACTGACCGGGCCATTAAATACCGGGTGGATCATGGATTTGACCACATGAAAGTGGCTTTATCAATTGGAGTGCAGGTAATGATTCGTTCGGACAAGGCCTGTTCCGGCGTGATGTTCACGATTGACCCGGATTCCGGATTTGAAAATGTAGTATTGGTTTCCGGTGCCTGGGGGTTGGGGGAAAATGTAGTGCAGGGCAGTGTGAATACTGATGAGTTTCTGGTTTTTAAACCACTGTTAGGCAAGGCGAAGAAATCAGTTATTTCGCATAAACTGGGCAGTAAGAAGAAAACAATGATCTACTCTGACAAAAGTTTAACAGAAATCACCAAACCGGAAGATGCAGTATTAAACCTGGAAACATCGCCGGAAAAAAGAAAGCAATTTATTTTGGATGATCAAGATGTATTGCAGTTGGCAGACTGGGCCATCAGGATTCAGGAACACTACAAACGTAACATGGATATTGAGTGGGCCAAAGATGGAGAAGCCGGAAAAATATTTATTGTACAGGCGCGCCCCGAAACTGTACATAGTAACCGGAATAAATATTTATTAAAGCAATATAAATTACTGGAAAAAGGGAAAGTGATTTGCTCTGGTGTGGGACTTGGCAATCGGATTGCCTCAGGCAAAGCAAGAATACTTCATTCACCTTCAGAAATAGATAAATTAAATGAAGGCGAAATATTAGTTACTGAACAAACTGATCCGGATTGGGACCCGATCCTGAAAAAAGCGACGGCGATTATTACTGACGAGGGAGGCCGTACTTCTCACGCAGCGATTGTGGCAAGGGAGGTAGGGGCTATTGCTATTTTAGGAACCGGTAACGGTACAAAAACAATTAAAGATGGCCAGGTAATTACGGTAACGGCAGCGGAGGGAGATACGGGTTATGCTTATGATGGCATTTTAAAATGGGAAGAAAAAGAAATTGATATTTCCTCAATACCTAAACCTAAAACAAAGACGATGCTCATTCTGGCGCATCCTGATGAAGCTTTTCGTTATTCTTTTTTACCGAATGACGGAGTAGGTTTGATGCGGATGGAATTTATCATTAACAACGCCATTGGCATTCACCCGATGGCCTTAAAACATTTTGATACTATTAAAGATGAAAATGCAAAAAATAAAATAGCGGATATCACCGCCCAATACCAAAATAAAGAATTGTACTTTATTCAGAAATTGGCAGAAGCAACAGCAACTATCGCCGCGGCATTTTATCCCAAAGATGTGATTGTTCGTATGAGTGACTTTAAATCGAATGAATATGCCAACTTGCTGGGTGGAAAACAATTTGAACCCGAAGAAGAAAATCCGATGATCGGTTTTCGTGGCGCATCGAGGTACTATGATCCGTTGTACAAAGAAGGCTTTGAAATGGAATGCAAGGCTATGAAGATGGTAAGGGAAGAAATGGGGCTTACCAATGTAAAGCTGATGATTCCGTTTTGCCGAACTATCATTGAAGCAGAAAAGGTAATCAATGTGATGAAAGAATTTGGATTGAAAAAAGGAGTAAACGGGTTGGAATTATATGTCATGATTGAAATACCAGGTAATGCTTTAC
>DASSHD010000696.1:0-15130 GCA_035693085.1 Hanamia sp.
TCCCGATAACCAAATTCGCAATCGTTTGAAGAAAAAGTTTGTGTTGTTTTTGTTCCAAGATGAAAGGCTTCCAGTTCAAAAAAGACATCTTTTATTTCGACTCCATAAGCGCCAATATTCTGCATTGGTGATGCGCCCACGTTTCCCGGAATGAGGGAAAGATTTTCAACACCACCAATATTATGCGCTATGCAATACATCACAAAATTGTGCCATTTCACTCCGGCTCCGACTTTGACGTAGTAGTATTCATCATCTTCCCTGCAAATATTAATTCCCTGAATCTCATTCTTTAATACCAATCCATTATAATCTTTTGTAAAAAGAATATTGCTTCCACCACCCAGTATCATTTTAGATGAAATATTTTCGTTACTTTTCAGGGCTTCTTCCAGTTGATCTGATGAAGAGAAAGTTGCAAAATATTTTGCAATAGCTGCTATACCAAATGTGTTATATATTTTGAGTGAATAATTTTGATGAACTTGCATATATTTGAAATTACCGGCAAAATACCAAAATATGAATGAATTAACAGCAGTTGTTATTGGCGCTACCGGCTTAACAGGTAATCTGGTTTTGAAAGAATTATTGAATGACGAAGCTTTCAAATCTGTACGCATCCTGGTAAGAAGAAATGCAGATATCATTCATCCGAAACTGCAGCAGGAAATTGTAAATTTCGATGACATAGAAGAATACACAAAAAAATTTGGGGAAGGAGATGTGATCTTTTCGTGCATTGGGACCACACAAAAAAAGGTAAAGGGTGATAAAATTTTGTATAAAAAGATTGATTTTAATATTCCCGTAAATGCAGCAAGGATCGGCATTTCAAAAAGTTTTAAAAAATTTTTGATAGTATCCGCAATTGGCGCTAATGAAAGTTCTTCCAATTTTTATTTAAAATTAAAAGGCAAAACGGAAAATGCTTTGAAAGAATTTCCTTTTGTAAGTGTTAGTATTTTTCAACCGTCTATAATAAATGGCAACCGGAAAGAAAACCGCACCGGAGAAAAAATTGCACAAGGTGTAATGGACTTGCTTTCCATACTACTTTTGGGTCCTTTAAAAAAATACAGAGCAATCGGAGCCGATAATATAGCCAAAGCGATGGTAAATGAAAGCAAACAAAAGACTACCGGAGTACATTATTACAGATACGAAGAAATGATGGACCTGGCAAGGAATTAAAAGATTAAAAATTGCTCTCAATTTCTAATCAGGCTAAACGTATCTCCATCAAACAATCCCCTATCGCTTAATTTCAAATGCGGAATCACCAGCAATGCCATAAAAGATAAAGTCATAAACGGTGCAGATAATTTTGAGCCAAATTCTTTTGCTAAGGAATCAATAGAAGTGTATATCTCTGCGACTTTATACCCATCTTCATTGCTCATTAATCCTGCAACGGGTAACGGTAAGATTCTATTTAATTGAAGGTTTTTACGATTGGAAACGCTCACGCCGCCTTTTGATCCGATAATCATATTTACGGCATCACAAATACTTTCATCATCAATGCCAACCGCAATAATGTTGTGACTGTCGTGTGCAACAGAAGATGCGATAGCACCTTTCTTTAAGCCAAAATTTTTTATAAATGCTTTTGCTATGGGTGCATCGTTGTAACGGTTTACGACTACTATTTTTAAAATATCGTTTTCAGGATCGCTTACAAAAAATCCATTTTCTTCTTTCGGGAATAATGAAATTTTATTAGTAATTAATTGCCCGTCTATCGCTTCAATAATTTCTCCCTGAAAATCAGAAATCTTTATTTTAAAATCTTCCACGTTTTTCTTTGAACAATTAAAATTATTGATAACGGATGATGGCTGTGTTTTAATTTTTGTAACTCCACTTTCAGCAACCAATTCTCCATTAATATATGTTGCCTTTACTTTAAAATCTTTTAGATCTTCAACTAAAATAAAATCGGCAAGATCATTATTTCTTAATAATCCTACATTCATTTTATAATGATGTACCGGATTTATACAGGCTGCTCTTAAAACTTTAAAAACATCAATGCCTTTAGCAATCGCTCTTTTACATAATTCATTGATATGACCTTTCACAAGGCTATCCGGATGTTTATCATCGCTACAAAACATCATTTCATTTTCATGATCATTCAGTAAACCAATCAATTCTTCAAAATTTTTAGCAGCGCTTCCTTCCCTTATCAGAATTTTCATTCCATATTTTAATTTATCAAGCGCTTCCTCCGCAG
Organism: Hanamia sp.; assembly: GCA_035693085.1. Lineage (GTDB taxonomy): Bacteria > Bacteroidota > Bacteroidia > Chitinophagales > Chitinophagaceae > Ginsengibacter. The sequence goes on from DASSHD010000696.1 coordinate 2,240, forward strand.
TAAAACACTCGTGATCGGTACTGATACCGGCCTCTATATATTTTCTTACTTCCGCTCCACGCAAACCGGGAGCATGGCCATCCACAGGCTTCTTGTATTTTTTTGCTGAATTAATTTTTGCAAATACTTCTTCATCTTGATGTAGCACACCAGGAAAATTCATCATTTCGCTTAGGTAGTAAATATCTTTCTTCGATAAAAGTTGATCTACTGACTCCGCATTAAGCGCTGCACCTGCTGTTTCAAAAACCGTTGCAGGTACACAACTTGGCGCGCCAAAATAAAATTTAAAAGGAACCGTTTTCCCGTTTTCAATCATATATTCCACGCCTTCTATACCGCATACATTGGCAATCTCGTGCGGATCGCTGATAGTGGCAACCGTGCCGTGAACAACTGCCAGTTTTGCAAACTCTGAAGGTATCAGCATGGAACTTTCAATATGCACATGCGCATCAATAAATCCCGGTAATATAAATGGAACATCTTTATGAACAACGCTAATTTTTTCGATGGATTGTATGATTCCATTTTGGATATGTATTTCCCCAAAAAATATTTCTTTTGATTCTATAGCAACTATGTTTCCCTGGATTTTAAAATTCATAATCAGAAAATTTATTCTTCTTTCAATTCAAAGCTAAACAAAAAGGGAAAAATGGATTGAAGGGTTCAATCCATTATCAAAAAAAGTGATTAATAACGGGTCCAAATAAAGCTCCCGTTACTTATTTGCAAAATACTTTTCAGCAAGGGCTTCGTCCTCATTATAAATATCCTTGTAGAAAATAATTTCATCATTTTTGGCAACGCACGTAAAGTATTCGATAAAAAGCGGTAATCTTTTTTTAATCATAACCGTTTTTCGATTTTGATTGGCTATCCATGTTTTTAAAGAATCTATATTATAGGCAGGGTGGCCTCTCTTGGTTGCCAGGCTGTCCTGTCTGGCAATATAAAACGCCAGCGACTCCCATTTCTGTACCCGCACGCAACCATGGCTTAAAGCCCTGTTGGAATTGGCAAACAAATATCTCTGATTGGTATCGTGCAAATAAACACTGTAAGGATTATAAAAATTAAATTTAAAAATCCCCAACGCATTATCATCGCCGCTTCCCTGCACTATTTTCCAGGGAATCCCATTTTTATATTTATACCAATCAACAGTATAGGGATTTACTTCGTCACCCTTGTAGTCAACGAGGCTAAATCCTTTTTTTGTCAGATAACCAGGATCTTTTTTTAATGCCGGCAAAATTTCTTTTTTGATAATACTCTCGGGAATTGTCCAATTGGGAAAAATGACCATATTTGAAATCTCTGAATGCAAGGTTGGAGTTTGGGTTGTCGGTTTTCCTACAATTACTTTAGATTGAAAAAGAACCGAGTCGTGGTCCCATAACTGAAGATAAAACCCGGGAATATTTACCCATACATAACTTTCCGGCATCTCAGGGAGTTGCTTATAACGATCAAGTGTAATCGCAATTCTTTTGAATTTTTCATTATCATCGTCATTCAGAGAATATATAGTTTCTTCTCCCGGTTTCCCGTCAGCTTTCAGTTTGTTTTCTGACTGGTATTCTTTTACTTCATGGCTCAACATTGTTGAATCAGGTAACGAATCATCTGCATTTCCAAAGCCGGATTGTTCTAATCTTTTTTGCAGATTTTTATAAAAAGCCAAAGTATCTGTGTATGGAAAATCAATATGCAAATACTTCATAGTATCCATACTGTCAACAAAATCTTTAAGAGCATATCTTAAAGACAAATAATTAATATTATCCGGTTCCACACTATGCAACATTTCCGAAACGTTATTAGAAGAAAGTGTTGTATCCAGTTTTTTAATGAAAAAAGAATCTGTATAATTTTCTTTATTTACAATAGAAATGCTATCTGGCACTATCCTCCCCTCTTTTAAATCTCTTAGTGTTTCCATAAATGCATCACTCAACATCAGATCGGCTTTTGTCCAGGTGATAGCATCCATTCTTACCAATGAATCACTTTCAATTCTTGAACGTAGAGAATCCAATTCCCTGTAATGATAATCTTCGGGATAAAGCCCGTAATATTTAGAATTTTTTATAAATTCAAACATTGAATCCGCTGCGGGTTTCCAGTTTTCTTCTTTGCTCCATATCCCTTTGAAATCATTTTGTTCATAAAAAGAATTCACTAATTGCCATTGAGCCAGTTTTACGGAATCATTAATAGCGCCTTTATTTTCCTTTGCAAAAAGCAAAAAAGTTTTTATGTTATCCGAAACCTGGTCATCCATTTTTTCGGGAACTTTTACAATTTCCTTTTTCTTAATAACTGTTCTGTTTTTACATCCTACCCAGCAAAAGATTAATAACATGCCTGAAAAAAATTTGATTACATTCACTCTCGGAAGCATAGATTGCTATTAAATTTTATTTAAAATATTTTACCAGGTTTATGAATAGGATTTGCAAAATCAGTTATTGGCTGCAAATATCAGTGGTAATTTTCACTTTTCAGTTTACCACTTTCAATCATGTTTATGCGCAGTCAAAAATACTCAATAAGTATGGATTGATCGTGATTAAAGATAGCAAAATTTTGCAAAAAGAAATCGCTTTGGATTCCAACAAACGAATGGTGAACTTGCGCAAGATAATGCCGGAACTTCAATTGGATCTGAAATATGCTACCATTCATAATTTTATGAATGAGAAATTATATCCACCCATACATACCACTTTCCTCAGAAAACCAGTAGCAGATTCACTGGAAAAAGTGGTAGAATATCTAAAAAAACAAAATTTAACCATCAAAATTTTTGATGCCTACCGCCCGTATTCTGTTACCCAAAAAATGTGGGATAAAGTGAAAGACGACCGTTATGCAGCAGATCCTTCCAAAGGTAGCGGACACAATCGTGGAGTGGCGGTAGACCTTACTTTAGTTGATTTGCAAACCAAAAAAGAATTGCCTATGGGAACTGACTTTGATAATTTCAGCGATACAGCACATTCGGATTTCTCAAATCTTCCAGCGGAAGAATTAAAAAACAGGAATATTTTAAAAAATGCGATGGAAAAATTCGGATTTATACAGCTCTCTACTGAATGGTGGCATTATTATCTTCCAAATTCTTCTCACTACGAATTGCTGGATATTTCTTTTTCAGATTTGATGAAAATGGATAAAAAAATGAAGAGGAAAAATTGAGTTTCTTTAACGCCGGTCCCCACCCAAGGCGGGAGACCCGGCTGAGACCAAAAAAAAACTTAACTACCCTTCATTCCTTAATGGTTTTTAATACTTCCTTTAATTTTTCTACCATCAGCATACTTGCCGGGCAATACTCAATATTCTGCTTGTGAATATACAGATAATCCTTATGTGGTTTTTTTAGAAAATGAGGGAAATCCGCACAATCTGCCGGCCTTACTTTATAGATGGTACACATATTGGTTTTCAGGTCAAGAAACTGACACGGTCGCGATTTATTCATCCACTCATCTCCTCTTTTATCAAGATAAAGCCATTTTTCTTTAAATTCTTTTGCGGACATCCCAAGGTGTGCAGAAATTCTTTTTATATCCTGAAAAGTATAAGTCGGGCTCATTACTTTGCAACAATTGGCGCATTTAAGGCAGTCAACTTCTTCCCAAACGTCTTTATCAATTCTCTTCATAATCCTGTCCAGGTCTTTTGGAGGATCATTATCAACACGGGTAATAAAAGAGCGAAAAGATTTCCGGTTAAGATCAAATTTCTTTTTTAATTTTTTTAAATGAATCGTTTGCATGAATTAAAAATGTAGGGCCGGCCTGTAGAGAAGTATTATTTTAAAAGATAAAAGTAGTGCATATTTTATTCTAATTTCACACGATACAGTAAAACAACAAATAATTCAAATTCTTTATTAACCATATCCTTATGTGGGAAGCATATAAAAAAGGATTTAAAGCTTTTTTGCAATTGGAAAAATCTTTATCGGAAAATTCCGTAGATGCCTATTTGCATGACATTGAAAAATTCACTCAATTTCTCTATCTGAATAAACTGGAAAAGAATCCCAAAGAAATTGAATTACATCATCTTGAAAATTTTTTACAATGGATCAATGAATTAGGAATGACACCGGCATCCCAGGCAAGGATCATTTCAGGATTACGGAGTTTTTATAAATTTTGCCTGCAGGAGCAAATTTCCCAAACGGATCCTACCTCTTTACTGGAAGCGCCCAAACTAGCCAAACACCTGCCGGATACATTAAGCTTTGATGAAATAGAAAAAATTATTGAAGCTAATGATATGAGTACCCCTGAAGGAACCAGGAACAAGGCGATTGTGGAAACTCTTTACAGTTGCGGGTTGCGCGTGTCTGAATTGGTAAATCTAAAGCGCTCGTGCCTTTATTTTGACGTAGGATATGTGCGCATTATTGGTAAAGGCGATAAAGAAAGGTTGGTTCCAATCGGCGCATCTGCAATAAAATATATAAAGATATATCTCGAAAATATTCGTGTACATATACCAGTTATACCCGGAAACGGGGATGTCGTCTTTTTAAATCGCAGAGGCAGGAAACTTACCCGTGTAATGATATTTACCATTATTAAAACCCTTGCAAAAAAAGCGGGCATCACTAAAAATATTTCACCGCATACATTCCGTCATTCTTTTGCAACGCACCTGGTAGAAGGCGGCGCTGACCTGCGTGCAGTTCAGGAAATGCTGGGTCACGAAAGCATTACTACCACTGAAATATACACTCACCTTGACAGGGAATATTTAAGGGATACTTTACAACAATTTCATCCCGCGTTTAAAGGAAAATAGGTTAAGGCTTATTTCGTATATTTTAAATCAGGGCTATTATTTTGCTCTATAGCAGTCAACCTTTGATTTTGAAAATTGGTATCATAATTCTTAACCCTCCTGCGATAGTTTTTAAACATGCTCATCCATTTTAGCTTGAGCACACCAAAAATGCCTTCTTTTACGATCCCTTTATTCATTTTTGAAACGCCGTATTTGCGATCAACAAAAGTTATAGGCACTTCTTTTATTTTGAATCCTAATTTCCATGTAGCAAATTTCATTTCGATCTGGAAAGCATAACCTACAAAACTTATTTTATCAAAATTGATTGCTTCCAAAACATAATTTCTATAACATACAAAACCCGCTGTAGGATCTTTTATAGGCATGAAAGTAAATAACCGGGTATATACAGAAGCCCCTTTTGAAATGATAACTCTAAGTGCAGGCCAGTTTTCCACCTTTCCTCCTTTCACATATCGTGAACCCACTGCAACGTCAGCGCCACCTGTTTTACAGGCTTTATATAATTTATCCAGTTCTTTTGGATTATGAGAAAAATCACAATCCATTTCAAAAATATAACGGTAACCCTTGTCCAGCGCCCATTTGAAACCATGAATGTAAGCGGTTCCCAAACCAAGTTTTCCTCCGCGTTCTTCTAAAAATAATTTACCGGGATAATCAACAAAAAGATTTTTAACAATCTCTGCGGTTCCATCAGGCGAGCTATCATCAATGATAAGGACATGAAAATCCTGTTGTAACTCAAATACTGTTTTAAGTAAGAGAGCTACATTTTCTCTTTCATTATAAGTGGGTATAATAAGAAGTTTTTCCAAAAACAAAGACGTTATTTGAAAATGAATTTACAATTTTATTTGTTACAATTTTTAAAAAGCGGATTAATGGTTTATTTCTTTAATAGGGTACGATTGAAGATCTCTGTCAACTTTTGTTTGGTATGCAGGGGAAATTCTCCCCTCATCATCCAGTCATAATATTGTGGTTCAGCCTTTAAGACTTCCGCCACAGGACGGCCTTTATGTTTGCCAAAGTTAAAAACTTCCACATCATTATCAAGCACAAATCTCCTGGCAAAGTCAACATATTTTTCTTCACCGGTAAATTGCAAAACTGTGTCAACCGTGTTTCCGAGGTTTTTATACCTGTCCAATTGTGCTTCCAGTATTTCCCAGGTCGCCTGCGCGTCTGCTTCTGCAGAATGTGCGTCTGTTAATTCTTTTTCACAATAAAATTTATAAGCGGCTTCCAGAGTCCGCTTTTCCATTGTATGAAAAATCGTTTGTACATCCACCATACGGCGGTTAGACATATCTATCACAATTCCCGCTCTCAGAAATTCTTCCATCAATAAAGGAATATCAAACCTGTTGGAATTGTATCCCGAAAGATCTGCATTATCAATAAACTGTTTTAATTCGTTAGCTACTTCTTTAAAAACAGGCGCATCTTTTACCATATCGTCAGTAATTCCATGAATGTCGCTACTACTCTTAGGTATAGGCATCTGAGGATTGATTAATTTGCGCTTTACCTGTTTCGTTTTATCAGGCAATATTTTAATCATTGCAATTTCTACAATCCTGTCGGCAGCAATGTTTATTCCGGTAGTTTCCAAATCAATAAATACAATAGGTCGCGATAATTGTAAAGGCATATTGGACTAAAATTTAATAATTAAGATTTTATATTCAAAGTAGTTAAGATATCCATTCCATCATAATTACCACTACTCATAAACAAAAAGTTAGTGTTGTTAAAAGTATAGTTTTTTAATTTTTCCTCCAGAATTTTCTTTTCGGTTATCACTTCAAGATTTTTTTTCTGAAAACCATGCATCACGCTTTCCGGATTCAGAAATTTCATTCTTTTTAATTCCAAAGCATGGCGGCTATAAAAAACTATGGCTTCATCCGCATTTTCCATCGCTCCTTTATATTCATCCATAAATTTCTCATTGAGACTGCTAAATGTATGAAGTTCCAGCACAGCTATCAATTTTCTATCTGGAAATTGTTCCTTCACAGCATTAATACTTGCTTTTACTTTACTCGGCGCATGGGCAAAATCCCTATAAATATTGCAATTATCCTCCTTTGCAATTAATTCAAGTCTTTTTGCCGCTCCTCCAAAAGTGGCAATCCCCTTTGTAAAGGTAACTTCATCTATCCCAACCTCTTTACATACAAAATAAGCCGCCTGCAAATTTAAAAGATTATGATTGCCAAACACTTCTAATTTGACTTTTTCTTTACCAATTATTACGCCGGTGATACCATTTTCAATATTATGAGCAGGGAGACTGTATGGAATATACCTGATTTCATTCAGTTTATTACTCTCAACTAATTTTTTTAAAACGTCATCAGTTTCGTTATAGATCAACACCCCACCTTTTTCGATCTTGTTGATAAAGATTATAAATTGCTCCAGGTAGAATTCAAATGTAGGAAATACATTAATATGATCCCACGCAATACCAGTTACTACTGCAATATGTGGAAAAAGAAAATGAAATTTAGGTTTTCTTTCTATTGTGCTTGCAGGATATTCATCTGCTTCACAAACAATAATAGGAGCATCTGTTATTTTTACACTTTGGTCAAATCCCTCTAACCGTGCGCCAACCAGATAATCAAAATCAATTTGAGCATATTGCAAAACGTGCATTATCATTGCGGTAGTAGTTGTTTTGCCGTGACTACCTCCCACTGCGATCCTCCTTTTATGAAGGCTTTCACGATATATATATTCCGGAAAGGAATATATTTTTAATCCGAGTTCCATTGCTTTTTGAAGTTCCGGATTATCCTGCTTTGCGTGCATTCCTAAAATAATGGCATCAATATCGGGAGTAATATTTTCAGGAAACCATCCCGTTTTCTCGGGAAAAATACCTTCATTTTTAAGTGCAGAGGCAGCGGGTTCAAAAATTTCATCATCGCTGCCTGTGATCAGATAACCTTTATGTTTCAAGGCAATTGCCAATTGATGCATTACACTTCCGCCAATTGAAATAAAATGGATACGCATTACTTTTTTAAAAATTTATTGCCCGTTTTAACAATAGAAATAAATATAAGACGTTTTCTAAATAGTGAGTTTATAAACAAGTTTTAACTTTGCAAATTAATACCTAAATAAACAATTATCTATGAAAAAATTATTTGTCTCCCTCTTAATAGTAAGTCTGATGATCTTTGCATTATCTTCATGCAGTGGTACCCGCAGAACCGGTTGCCCAATGGAACAAGGTATTCTACATTAATATTTTTAGACTTAATTTTGTCTAATGAACTGGATTCCATTAGAAGATGAAAAACAACTTGACGAAATTATAAGTAACTCCAACAAAATTCCCCAGGTAATTTTCAAACACAGTACCAGATGCTCTGTCAGTAGCATGGCCAAAAATCGTCTTGATAAAAATAATGCTCCCAACGGTATTAATTTTTATTTTCTCGACCTGATAAAACACAGGAATCTTTCCAATAAGATCGCAGATTATTTTGAAGTACGTCATCAATCACCACAAGTATTGGTAATTATAAATGGCAAATGCGTTTACAATGAGAGCCACAGTGGTATTACTTTTGATGAGATTGAAGATGCAATTATGCAGGAGTAAGAGTTATTTTATTTGTATCTGATATTAAAATAAAAATATCCTGTATTTCTTCGTTTACTGTTTAATTGCCATTCAAGTATCCCTGCAATTCTGCATCCGTTTTTACCATTACATCACGAACTTTACTTCCCTGGTTAGGCCCCACGATTCCTGCTGCTTCTAATTGATCCATTAAACGACCTGCCCGATTATACCCCAGTTTCATTCTGCGTTGTAATAATGAAGTGCTTCCGCTTTGGCTTTGAACAATGAGTTTTGCTGCGTCTTCAAAAAGCGGATCGCGATCCTGTGCATCGAAAGTCTTATTTTCAAATTCTTTTTCATCTACATATTCCGGTAACATAAACGCTTCAGGATAACCCTGCTGATCTCCTATAAAATCGGTCACTTTATCCACTTCAGGCGTATCCACAAAAGCACATTGAAGTCGCGTAAGTTCACCATTATAACTGATAAGCATATCGCCTTTTCCGATCAATTGCTCCGCGCCGCCAATATCCAAAATAGTACGGCTGTCTATCTTGCTGCTCACCTTGAAAGCAATACGCGCGGGAAAATTCGCTTTGATAGTGCCCGTAATTATATTTACAGAGGGTCGTTGCGTGGCAATGATCAAATGAATACCAACAGCTCTGGCAAGCTGTGCCAGTCGTGCAATTGGCAGTTCCACTTCTTTTCCCGCTGTCATGATCAGATCCGCGAATTCATCAATCACCAACACGATAAAAGGTAAAAATTCATGCCCTTTTTCAGGATTCAGTTTTCTGGCTACAAATTTTTGATTGTATTCTTTTATGTTTCTTGTTCCGGCTTCCTTCAACAGATCGTAGCGGATATCCATCAACGTACACAAGGCATTCAGCGTATGAATTACTTTTTTGGTATCAGTGATAATCGCGTCTTCCTCGCCGGGAAGCTTGGCAAGAAAATGCTTCTCAATAGTTTTATAAATGCTCAATTCCACTTTCTTGGGGTCTATCAAAACAAGCTTCAACTGAGAAGGATGTTTTTTGTATAACAGTGAAACAAGAATCGCGTTTAAGCCTACAGATTTCCCTTGCCCGGTAGCTCCGGCCATCAGTAAATGCGGCATAGCTGCCAGATCAACAATAAAATTTTTGTTGTCAATTTTTTTGCCAATAGCAATAGGTAATGAAAAGTTGTTGTTCTGAAACTTATCAGCATTCAAAAGAGTTTTCATACTCACCACCGTCTTCTTAAAATTAGGAACTTCAATACCGATAGTGCCCTTTCCGGGAATGGGCGCAATGATGCGGATGCCAAGTGCAGAAAGGCTTAGTGCGATATCATCTTCCAGGTTTTTAATACGCGAAATGCGTACACCCGGAGCAGGAATAATTTCATACAAAGTAACCGTAGGGCCTACGGTTGCAAATATTTTTTGAATCTCAATATCATAATTCCTTAGCGTATGGATAATCTGGTTCTTATTTTCTTCAAGTTCAGTTACATCCTGAATTATTCTGTCACTTCCATGATCTTCCAGCAAATCTGTAGTTGGGTATTTATAATTTCTAAGATCAAGAACCGGATCATAAGGCTCCTGTTGTATTTTTGGTTTTGGTGCATAAAGATTTTCAACTTTTTTATCATCCAAAACTTCCGCGTTTTTTACTTCCAAAGTCAAACCGCTTTCAGGCGCGTTGTCCCGCACAACGGATTTCTTTTCTTCCTTCTGGAGATTGCCGGTTGATAGAGGCGTTCCATTTTTTTCTATAATATTAAAATTATGATCAAAAGAAGATTCTTCTTTTATGGAGTTCTTGTTTAATGGCAGAATATCATTATTGTTAGTTGACGACAGTTCTCCATCTGTATTCTCCTCAGAAAATAATTTATCCTTACTATCTGATAAAAAAGTATTTGCGGCTTTAATTCTTTTACTGAAGTTAAAAGAAGGATTAAAGCGCCAAATAACATAACTCAATAAACCTACAAACAAAACTGCTGCTGTGCCCGTGTAGCCCAACACCTGTTGCAGCCAGTCATTCATCATATCTCCTACCTTCCCACCCCAAAAAAATTCAGGGCCGGATGAACTTATTTTGTGCAAGTGGGGTGAGTGCATTAAAAAAGATGCACAAACGCTTATCACTAAAAGCCCGGCAATAACATACCTTATATTTCTCCCAAGAGAAAATATCTTTTTAGGTGCAAATAAATTAACACCAAGCACAAAGAAAAAAAGACAAAACAAATAAGACGCGATTCCAAAACCGGAACGAAAAAATAAATCAGAAAAATAAGCGCCGGCAGTACCAAGGGCATTGGCCATTGGCTGGTCGTGGCTGGGCAATAAAATTTTAGCACCCTGCAAAACTTTCGACTGATCCTGTTGCCAGGTAAATAAATAAGAAGTGAAAGCGATAAATAATAAAAAAGAAATCAGGATTGAAATGGTACCGGCAATTTTATGCGAACGTTCATCATGAATCAATTTTTTTACCTCTATTTTTTCCATCTTATCAGGATTCAATTTAGAAGGATTTGCTTTTTTTGATCTTTTCGTCTTTTTTGAAGTAGTTGCCATGGGTAGCAAAGATAGAGAAAGGGGTAAATTGATGAATTGCTAAATTGCTAAATTATGTTATTGATATATTGCCGGTTTCTGAAATAGCCTTAAGATCTTACCTTGTTCGATATACCCAAAAACAAACAAAGCCACCCGGCAATAAAACATAAACCTCCAAAGGGAGTGATAGCGCCTATCCAATTGTAACCCGGGGATGCCACAGCTTTTATCGCAGAAAGAATATATAACGATCCGCAGAATAAAATAATACCGGCAATAAATAATCTTCCTGACCATTTCAATAACTTACCTGGAAATTCTTTATAAACAATTCCAACAGCCAGCAATGCAAACACATGATAAAACTGATACTTCACTGCAGTTTCAAAAATTTCCAAAGCAGAATCAGAAATCGCCCCTTTCAGGGTATGCGCTGCAAAAGCGCCGATAGCAACCGAAAGAGCTCCTAATATGGCAGCCGTTTTTATATATCCTTTATGCATGATGTACTGTACTTGCTTTAAGTTTTTTTGAGGAATCTTTATTTTCAGGAAGTTCTGTTTCTTCTATTCCGGTCTCGTTTTTTTTAGACATAATTTTTACCGGTGGTTGCTCTATCAAAAACTTTAATGAATTTTTTGCCAGTGATGTTACTTCTAAAATGTGATGTGCTTTTGAATACACAGGCTCACGTTCTTTTAATTTCTTTTGAATAAAAAATAATAATTCAGAAGTATTCACTTCTTTTAGCAAAGGCCTTTTAGCGGTTTCATCCATCACCCGGTCCAGGATATATTCCGGAGAAGCTTTTAAATAAATGACCTCGCCACGTGATAACATATAGTCCATATTATCGAAAAAGCAGGGAGCGCCACCACCACATGCTACGATACATTTCTTTTTATTCCCAAATTTTTGCAGATGATCTCTTTCCATTTCACGAAACTTGCTTTCCCCATGTTTTTTAAATATTTCCTCTACTGTCAGCTTATTGGCTTTCTCAATCTCAGCATCCAAATCATAAAAAGTATAGCCATTCTTAAGCGCCCAAATATGCCCCCAGTGGGATTTTCCACTTCCCATAAAACCGATTAGAAAAATGTTTTGTTTCAAAATCTTTTTATTTTATGTTTATGATGCCGTAAAATTATTTCAAACCTTCAATTTTATCTCTAAATACAACGATAAGTTTTAATAAATTAATTCGCTCCTCTATTTCTTTCCAATGAAGTGATAAGAATTCTTCAAGTTATCGGGTTGAAGTATTTCCTATTTTAAATAATATAACCTTTGGGGGAGGATCTCTATATAAAATCCTTTCATGAAAATCCGTGTCTTTTGTCAAAATAATCAAATCATTTTCTAATGCATACTTCCAAATCTCTTTGTCCGAAATGGATTTAGTGATTTTTGTTACATGAAGAAATTCTTCAGATGACCAGGCTTTTAAATAATCAGGCAAATTTTCATCAATTACGTACTTCATCTGAATTAGTTAAAACTCTTTTACAAAGAATTTTGGATCAAATTGAAAGCTTGCATATTCTTTTATTGTAGCTATATCTTCTTTAGTGAGGCGCGGAAAACCCTTTAATATTATATCTTCACTATCACCTTCCAACAGATGGCCAATAATAGTTTTTACTGTTATCCTTGTACCCTCAATAGTAGGCCTTCCACTACATACTTCATCATCTGCAACTATATTTTTATAAATCTTTGTTTTCATACAAGCAATTTACTAAAAAAATAATGAACAATTTATTTAAACGCATTGATTCCTGTTACATCCATTCCTGTTATTAAAAGATGTATATCGTGAGTACCCTCATAAGTAAGTACACTTTCAAGATTCATTATATGCCGCATAATCGGGTATTCACCTGTGATGCCCATA
>DASSHD010000697.1:0-2305 GCA_035693085.1 Hanamia sp.
AATAGCCAGAACCTATGCACAACAAGATAACATAATAGGAATCATAAAACTGCGGCACAAGCGAAGACAGGATGATATCGACAGGCGTTACAAAATAAAATCACCTGATAAATGAATTTAACTTTGTCAAAGTAGAATTAGCATGGTTGTTTTAACAAGATAAATCCTGACACTTAGGAAAGGCCTAAAGATAGATATATGATATTCGATATTGATAAGCAGACAATCGGAGACCTTGAACTCTTCACAGATAACAAAAATGGCAATTCCATTTATTCTATCTTCAGCCGGACAGCCACAATTGGCGGACAAGATACACTCTATGAATGGCTCGATAATCCTGTCTCTGATCTTGACTTTCTTCAAACCAGGAAAGAAGAGATTAACTTCTTTTTTCTCCATGACTATCACTTAAAACTACATAAAAGACAATTAGATTATATTGAATTCTATCTTAAAAACCGAAGATTCCCACTTAGAGATAATATAATTGACGCCAAATTTGATGCATTATCAAACAAGATTACACCAAATGATGATTACTATACCATATCCGAAGGCATTTTCCACATTGTTCAATTACTTATTGATCTGAAGATATTTATGGAAGAGGCAAAAACGCTAATAATGCCAGTTAGCCTGGAACAGCAAATTGAAAAAATTAAGAAAATAACATCTTCTAAAAAGCTAAATGATTTATTTAACAAGCCTCCCAAGCGCGTCAGAGATTTGAGTTCTTTTCAAATCAATAAACTAGACCGATTATTTAGAGTAACTGAAAAGAATACATTCAGAGAGTTACTATCCACAGTCTATAAAATTGATGTTCTTCAGACCCTTAGCCAGATAATGAAAAATAAAGGATTCAGCTTAGCTGAATATTGTTCTGGATCTCAAACAGAATTTGATGTTGTTGATGGTTTCCATCCTTTCCTCGCTTCTCCTGTTAAAAATAGTTTTTCATTTAGCCAGGAATCAAACTTATGTTTTGTAACGGGACCAAATATGGCTGGGAAATCAACATTCCTAAAAACTATGGGACTAATGATTTATTTATCTCATGTTGGATTCCCTGTCCCGGCAAAATCTCTGAAAACTACAATATTGAATGGAATATTTACAACCATTAATTTGACCGACAATATGAATCTGGGTTACAGCCATTTTTATTCTGAGGTAATAAGAGTAAAGGATATTGTACTTAAAATTAAACCAGACAGTAGATTCTTAATTATTTTCGATGAGTTGTTTCGGGGAACAAATGTTAAAGATGCGTACGACGCTTCCTTAATGATAATTTCAGCATTAACCAAAATCAGAAATAATTTCTTCTTTATTTCAACACACATTTTAGAAATTGCTGAGACTATTGAAAATAAAGACACAATAATGTTCAGATGCTTTGGATCGGAGCTTATTAATCAACACCCCATTTATGACTTCAAATTAAAAGAGGGGATTTCGGCAGAACGAATCGGGTTGCTAATCATTAAAAATGAGAGTATCCCTCAAATCCTGGATGAAATAGTTAGAAAACAAGAAAAAAAGCAAAGCCTATAACAAGGATTAAAGGTTGCAGGCTTGGCCTGACAAAGCAATTTTTGATAAAATCTTCAAAAATAAATTTTTATGCAAACAATTCTTTCTCTTCAAAACGTAACCAAAAATTATAAAAGCGGCGGACGTGTATTGACCGTTTTGGATAATATTTCTTTTTCTGTAGATGCAGGCGCATCAATGGCTATTGTTGGTCCATCGGGAAGTGGCAAAACAACTTTGCTGGGTTTGTGTGCTGGATTAGACCAGCCCACTTCGGGAAGTATAGAATTACAACAAAATCATTTGGAAAGTTTGAATGAAGACCAATTGGCATCCGTGCGAAATCGGCATGTTGGCTTTATCTTTCAGAATTTTCAGTTAATGCCAACACTAACAGCGATTGAAAATGTAATGGTTCCCTTAGAACTGCGCGGCGAAAAAAAAGTGCGTGCAAGAGCGATGGAATTTTTGGACAAGGTTGGACTTTCAGAAAGATGTCACCACTACCCTGCTCAACTGAGCGGTGGCGAACAACAACGTATTGCCATCGCGCGTGCATTTTCCAATCGCCCGTCTGTTTTATTTGCAGATGAGCCTACCGGGAATCTTGATGCAGAGACCAGCGACAAAATCGTTGACCTCATTTTTGGACTGAACCGTGAAGCCGGAACTACTTTGATTTTGGTAACTCACAATAGTGAACTGGCAGCACTTACTC
This sequence comes from Hanamia sp., assembly GCA_035693085.1. Lineage (GTDB taxonomy): Bacteria > Bacteroidota > Bacteroidia > Chitinophagales > Chitinophagaceae > Ginsengibacter. The sequence goes on from DASSHD010000697.1 coordinate 2,258, forward strand.
AACGGATCATCCATTTAAAAGGTGGCAAAATTTTTTCTGACGAACCTA
>DASSHD010000698.1:0-3667 GCA_035693085.1 Hanamia sp.
GCTAATACTGTACCTTGTAATCGTTTTTGGTTGTTTTGTCATGTTTAATGTCAGATTTATGGTTAAAAATCTGTCCACCTATATCAGGACAAGACATTCTCAATTCTTCATTCTTCATTCCTCACTCACCTCCTCTCCTGCCATCTTACTGTCATTTCATTTTTCCATGATGGAAAATCTCCGTCAATAATGTGCCGTCTTGCCCCGGTAACAATATCCAGGTAAAATGCGAGATTATGGATACTTGCAATTTGCAGCCCGAGGATTTCTTTTGATTTAATCAAATGACGCAAATAGGCTTTGCTGTAGAAATTGCTTACTTCACAATTGATCCCGTCATCAATCGGGGAAAAATCTTTCTCCCATTTTTTATTATCAATATTAATAATTCCATTGCTGGTAAAAAGCATTGCATTACGCCCATTTCGTGTAGGCATCACACAATCGAACATATCTACTCCCAGTGAAATGCACTCCAGAATATTCCATGGTGTACCAACGCCCATTAAATATCGTGGTTTATTTTGAGGAAGATTTTCGCAACAAAGTTCGCAGATCTCATACATCTTTTCAGTTGGCTCACCTACGCTCAAGCCTCCAATGGCATTGCCCATAGCATCTTTGGAAGAAACATATTCGCAGGAAAGTTTTCTTAAATCATGATGAACGCCACCCTGTACAATAGGAAATAAATTTTGCGTATAACCATATTTGTTATCCGTTTTATTAAATTGATCAAAACACCTGTCTAACCAGCGGTTGGTCAATTCCAAAGATTTTTTTGCATACCGGTATTCGCTTGCACCCGGCGGGCATTCATCAAATGCCATTATAATATCTCCACCGATGACCCTTTGTATATCCATTACTTTTTCAGGAGAAAATAAATGCCTGCTCCCATCAATATGGCTTTGAAAAAGCGCGCCTTCTTCCGTTATTTTTCTTGTACCACTCAAAGAAAAAACCTGGTAACCTCCACTGTCGGTAAGTATTGGGTTATTCCAGTTCATAAATTGATGCAATCCCCCTGCAGCTTCCAGTATTTCAAGGCCCGGACGCAAATACAAATGATAGGTATTTCCCAAAATGATCTGTGCATGAATATTATCCCGCAACTGTTGCTGGGTAACGGCTTTCACACTTCCCACTGTACCAACAGGCATAAAGATGGGAGTAAGAATTTCTCCATGATCAGTAGAAATTTTCCCGACCCGGGCTTTCGTAGAATCGTCAATATGCTGAAGGTCAAACCGTAGCGCTGCCATTAAATGATTTTAAAGTGTGCAAATATAAAGAGCAATTTATACATCCCCTCCCCGGGAGAGGTTAATGGAGGCTTCAAATATATTTTTTGCAACATTCCATAACGAAAGTATGTTTGCATTTAGATGAAACTGACTGAATTTTTAAACTCTCCTGAAAATTGGATTTTTTTAGGATTCTGTATAATCACTTTTATACAATTATTTTATTATTTATTTTTCTTTTCGCGACTGGCATTTTTTAAAACTAAAGCGAAAAATACTTCTCAAACACATCCTGTATCGGTAATAATTTGCTCAAGAGATGAAGCTGCCAACCTGGTGAAAAATCTTCCCGGATCGCTGGTTCAAAAATATTCAACCACACATGAAGTGATTGTAGTGAATGACAATTCTCTGGATGAAAGCAAATATATTTTGGAAGAATTTCAAAGAACTTTTAAGCAATTACATTTAATAGAACTCAAACAGGAAGCCCGGTTCATTCCCGGGAAAAAATATCCGTTGAGCATAGGAATCAAAACTGCCAAATATGAAATTGTTTTACTGACAGATGCTGACTGTGTGCCCGCTTCAGAATACTGGATCGGAAAAATGCAGGAAGGTTTTTGGGATGGAATCGAAATCGTTTTGGGGTATGGCCCGTTTCACAAGAAGAAGGGCTTTTTTAATAAGATAGTAAGATGGGAAACCTTTCATACCGCATTGCAATATTTATCTTATGCACAAAGTGGCATAGCATATATGGGAGTCGGAAGAAATTTAAGCTACAAAAAATCTGTCTTTTTCAGGCACAAAGGATTTTCTGCACACAATCATGTTCCCGGTGGTGATGATGATCTTTTTATCAATAAAGCTTCAACAAAAAAAAATACTGCAATTGTAATTGACAAAGATGCTTTTACGTTATCAGAACCACCGAATAATTGGAAGCAATGGTTCAAACAGAAAAAAAGACATTACACTACCAGCAAATATTACAAGGGTGTTCACAAATTTTTATTGGGACTTTACGCATTTTCTCTTTTCCTTTTTTATCCCTTGTTCATTGCATCATTATTTCTTTTCGACTGGAGAATTGTACTGGGAGTTTTTGGAATCCGTTTGATTTTACAAGCCATAGTAGTTTATAAAACCACGGAAAAATTAGATGAAAAAGATTTGTTTCCATGGTTTGTATTTTTTGATGTGTGGATGTTTTTCTATTACCTGATTTTTGCTTCTGCACTTTTTAAGAAGCCGAAGAATACCTGGAAATGAAGATACTGCCACTAACCTGCCTTTGTCGGGCAGGTTGCGCTAATTTTCACGAATGAAATTTTATAGTAAACAAACAAAAATGAAAGATTTCTATTCAGTTTAAGAAATAGATTTTCTTTTACTGTTTTAATCCGGGCAAATCCCTGTATGTATGACGCAGTCGGGCAGGCTTCTCCGAAGCCTGCCTGTCGGCAGACAGGGAGAAGGACGCGCTTTGTTAGAAATCCGTGAAAATTCGTGCGATTCGTAGTCAGGAAATAAAATAAGAATTTTGGAAATTTGTTGGTTTACTACGAAATTGAAACCTCATCCCAACCCCCGTCTGAATGACACAGTCGGGCAGGCTTCTCCGAAGCCTGCCTGTCGGCAGACAGGGAGAAGGACGCGCTCTGTTAGAAATCCGTGTAAATTCGTGCGGTTCATGGCCAGAAATAAAATAAGAATTTTGGAAATTTGTTTGTTTACTGTAAAATAATTCTTCATCATTTCGTGTAAATTCGTGAAACCTGTCTGCCGACAAAGGCAGGTTCGTGGCAAAAAAATTATTCATTATGAACAGAAAAACATTTCTCTACCAATCAGGCGCCGCAAGTTTAAGTTTGCTTACTCCCGGAATTTTAAAAGCCGCAACATTGCCCCCTGATTTCACCAGTAAGCGTCCTCCCCTTTCAGAAAGAAGATTCACCAGCCCGGCTGTGGAAGCTACTATCGTAAAAATGAAAAAAATAATAAAAGATCCGGAAGTCGCGTGGCTCTTTGAAAATTGTTTTCCAAACACTTTAGACACCACAGTGTTTTTTAAAATGATAGATGGAAAGCCAGACACATTTGTAATCACAGGTGATATACATGCGATGTGGTTGCGGGATAGCAGCGCACAGGTGTGGCCTTATTTGCCATTGATGAAAGAGGATAAAAATTTGCAACAATTAATTGCCGGGGTCATTAACCGGCAAACAAAATGTATTCTCATTGATCCGTATGCCAATGCTTTTAATGACGGCCCCACTGGAAGCGAGTGGGATAAGGATATTACTACCATGAAACCAGAATTACATGAAAGAAAATGGGAAGTGGATTCTTTGTGTTATCCCATTCGGCTTGCCTATAATTACTGGGAAAAAACCGGAGATATTTCTCCTTTC
>DASSHD010000699.1:0-30510 GCA_035693085.1 Hanamia sp.
GGGGATAAAAGATTGCGCTGATAATCGCGCCCTGGTAACCGCTCGTAGTATTAGTTCCATACTGCCCATCATTATAAGTAAGGGATAGATGTTCGCCAATCGTTAGCCAATCGTTGATATGATGATCAGAATTTATACGGAAATTATATCGTTCGGAATAAGTGTTCAACAAAATACCATCATCTTTCCTATAATCAAAAGAAGTATAAAAGGTTGATTGCTTGCTTCCTCCTCTTAGTCCAACATTGTAATCCTGAATCTTCCCTGTCCTGAAAATTGCATCCATCCAGTTGGTACGAGTAATTTGTCCATCAGGATAAACCGAGGCGTCAAATACCGGTAAACGTGGTACTCCTGCATTATCCGCGGCGAGGTTGCTTACACTCGCATATTCGGCTGCATTGAGTGCTTGCGGAATACGCCAAGCATTCTGAAATCCGTTTTTCGCGTTAATGTCCAGGGTTAGCTTTCCTTCTTTTCCTTTCTTAGTAGTGACAAGGATTACACCTCCTGATGCACGAGCTCCATAAATGGCTGCAGAAGCATCCTTTAAAACTGATATTGATTCGATATCATTAGGATTTAAGGGGCCACCATTGTAAATCGAACCATCTACAATGAATAATGGGTTTTCCGCGTTAACACCACCAAGACCACGGATATTGATTCTGGTGCCAGAGGTGGGATCACCTCCCTCATCCTGAACAATTACCCCAGGTGCATTCCCTTGAAGAGATTGCCCCACATCCTTATAGGATCTGGATTTTAAACCTGTAAGGTTTACTTCCGAAACAGCACCCGTAATATCTTGTTTACGTTGTGTTCCATAACCAACCACTACCACCTCATTTCCTATCGCTGCTTCTATTTCCATTACCACAGAAATGTTGTTGCTTTGACCCACTGTTACATTTCTTCTTTGATATCCAATGAATGTAAATTCCAGCACATCTCCAGCGTTAGCATCAATTGTAAAATGGCCATCTGTATCGGTACTGGTTCCTTTATTGGTCCCCTTTAAAATCACCGATACTCCTGCAAGAGGGTCCCCTTTTTCATCTTTTACTGTTCCGGTAATAATATTAAACGGAACAGCAGGAATGATATCCACGGTTTGCTTTGTGATGACTGTTTTTTGAATAATTGTAACCGTTTTTCGTTCAATAGAAAAATCAAGGGGTTGCCCCTGAAGTGTTTCTTTTAATGCCTCTTCAACGGATGCATCTTTTACATGGATGCTTACGGATTTTGCTCCCTGTAATACATTGGCATCGTAAAAAAATACGTAACCTGTTTGTTTCCTGATTTCCCTGAAAACTTTTTCGAGCTTCACATTCTTTTGTGATAAGGTTACTTTCTGTGCTATCCCACCTGCACTTGCAGTAAGGCAGACAGAAAAAAGAAGAATGGTTGTCATTTTCATCGCAAGAAGAATTTGTTTTCCGTTGGTGCGATGGCTTATCTTCCGGTACACCGGATTCGAGGTAATAAACAAGAGTAATTTTTCGATAAGCCCGCGCTGGTGATAGTTGGCTTTAAAATACATAACTTTGTTTGAGTTTTAGTTAAATAATAAGTGATCTGTTCAGGATTTCTAATTATGGATCAACTAAAACTACTTGCAGGGAAGTGGCTTCAACACTTTCCTGTTTTCATTTTAGGTCATTCATAAAAATGTTTTATTTATATATATTTATACTTGTATAAATTATTTTAATCAGGCATTACCCGGAGTTCTTTACCTTCTATTTTGAAATGCACCTTATTTTTTTGTAAAATTTTGAGCATCTCAGACAAGCTTAAATCTCTTTGTATTTCTCCCACAAATTTTCTTGGTTTATTATATCCTTCATAAACAACATCTACATCATACCATCTCGATACCTCTTTTAATACATTTTGAAGGCTGGCATTATCAAACTGAAAATAACCATTCTTCCATGCCATCACAAGATCCAAATCCACATCGCTGACTACTTTTATTTCTTTAGTTACTAATGCTTGTTGCCCTGGTTTTAACAGGCCTGTGGCATTGCCATTATTTATTTTTACTGATCCTTCCAATAGAGTTACCTTGATATCATTGCCATCATCTTCAAATGCGTTTACATTAAAATGTGTGCCTAGAACCCTGATATCCATAGAACCATTATTGACAATAAATGGCTTGGAAGCATCGTGTGTTACTTCAAAATAAGCCTCACCTGTAACAGAAACTTTTCTTTTATTGCCTATAAATAAAACGGGGTATCTTAAAGACGAACCCGCATTGAGCCACACTTTACTACCATCTGCCAAAGTCATATTGATCACTTTACTTCCTCTTGGGTTTGACAAAGTATTGTATTCCATTTTTGAGATTACTTTGCCGGAGTTGGTCTGATAGACAATTTTACCGTTTGCCAGCTTTACTAATTTTACATTTCCCTGAATAGCCAATGCGCCATTGCCCACGCTATCTAAGTAAACCTTTTGCCCGTTTGCCAGGGTAATCATCGCTTTGTTTGATTGGGGCGCTTTTACATCGTTGTTCAATACTATTGCAATCTGCACTGGTTTTGTTGATTTATGAAAGAACAAGAAATAACTAAAAGCGCCCAGCAATAAAATAACTGATGCAGCAGCCCACCACTGAAATCGTGGTTTTAAATAAAGTACTTCTTTTTTGTGTGAACCATTTACCTGCTTTATTATGCACGCCTCAATCATTTTCTGCATCGTATCCTTTTCCCCTCTGCCCCACTGCCATTCGCCGGTTTCAATTAATTGCCTGTACCAGTTCTCCACCAATTCATTTTCTGAATGAGTGCAATTACCTGACTGGTATCTTTGCAATAATTCTTTAGCCTGATGAATATCCATGAGAAAAGTATCTTGTTCATATTATAGTCCGGTGAACAAGGCGATGGGGGTAAATAAAATTAATATTTTTTTAACAGGGGTAAAAAAATACCAATATAATAATGATAAAAGTATAGGGCTCCATATCCTTTCGGATGAGATTCAGAGCATGCTGAATATGTTTCTTAACAGTTTCTACCGATATGTTCATGCAATTAGAAATTTCTTTATAACTCAAATGTTCCTGGCGGCTTAATTTATAAACTTCCTGCATTTTCGGAGGCATTTTAGCAACTGCCTTGTTGACCGTTTGTTCTATTTCTTTCAATTGCAAATTGATTTCAGCATTTGTGGACGGACTTCTTATGACCACTTCTGCAAGCTGCACAAGATAATCGCGACGGGTAATATTTTTTTCGATGTAATGAATGCATTTATAACGAACACTTGTATGGAGATACGCTGCAAGAGAGCCTCGAAGGTTTAATTCATTTCTCCGGTTCCACAACGAAAGAAAAACATCCTGCACCACATCTGCGGCTTCTTCTTTTCCGCGCAATGCTTTGGCTGCCGTAATAAATAAATCTTCCCAATAACGCTTATAAAGTTCAGTAAATGCCTTCCGATCTCCTCCAGCCATTTGCAGAAGTAGTTGATCATCTGGAGTGTTCATCCTGATAGTTTCTGGTATATTTTGATAAAATGACATTCGCAGAACTGGATTTAGATCCTATAATAATTACAAAAATAATGATGGGGTGTCAAATTACTGTTCTAAAATCTAATAATATCAACAGCAATTCTTTACTTACTATTAGACAACAATTTTGTAATAATCGCTGCTTATTTAGGGTTTGCTTCTAAACTCACCAAGACTAATTTTACAATATAAAGCTTGAATATTATTTTCAAATCTGGAAAAACACGCACCTGACCAACATTTTCATTTTCGACAAGGCTGTCAGTAAACGAAACTTTATCGAAGATACCTTCTATGGGTACTGGTGGGCCATTTAGAATTGCAAGTTCGAATAAAAATGTTTTCAATCAGACGAAACGCACCTGAATCCCAGATTTTCTAATCCGCTATCTTCCGAGCTCATCATACGTGATGTTACGCGGTATCCTTTACAATAAGAAGGATTGCACATAAATGATCCGCCCCGGATTACTCTTACTTGTATGTTCGGCTGCATCGGATCATAGCTTTGGTCGGGACCTTTTGAATTGACCGTCACTTTCCCTGCCAAAGATTTATAATAATCCGCACTATACCAGTCGCTGCACCATTCCCATACATTTCCAGCCATATCATACAAATGGTAACCGTTAGGCGGAAATGACATAACTGGTGCAGTACCATAATAACTATCCCAGTCGGAATTCTTATTGGGGAAATTACCCTGCCATGTATTGGCTTTTGGCTTTCCTTGAACAGGATCCTGATTTCCCCAGGAATACTTTTTTTCAGACAATCCACCTCTTGCCGCATATTCCCATTCCGCTTCCGTTGGCAATCTTTTCCCCGCCCATTTGCAGTATGCTTCTGCATCATACCAGGAAACATCCACTACCGGATAATTATCCCTTCCTTTAATAGAACTTCCCGGACCAGTAGGATGACGCCAGTCGGCTCTGGGAAACCATTTCCACCATTGGGCAGAATTATCTAACGGAACAGGATAAGAAGGTGGGTTAAAAACTAATGCTCCAGGAACTAATACACTATCCGGAGGCTTGGGCGTTCCCGGTGGAAGCTGTTTTTTCATTTGGTTCCAATCAGGTTTTTGCTCCGCAGTGGTCAAATATCCTGTAACCTCCACAAATTTTCCGAACTCTGCGTTGGTTACCTCATGTTTATCCATCCAGAATCCGCTCACCTTTACTTCATGCGAAGGATATTCATCAGGCCGGCCTTCACCATCCGTAGCTCCCATTACAAATTCTCCTCCAGCTATCCAAACCATTCCGTTGTGAGAAACTTTTCCTTGGAGAATAGTTGAAAGATTATTGTTAGCAGTTACCATCAAAGATGTTTTACTAGTGGGTGAACAATAGTCTGAATTACTCTTGGCTTCTTTATTAATAATTGAAACGGTTGTGTCGGCTTCAGTATTTTTATGGCTTGAATTCTTCTGGTTACAGGATAAAACTAAAAACAAGCCACCTAGTACCCAAAAATATTTCTCCTTTGCGATCATTTTATTTTATTTTGATTCATTGTGTATTCCACTGCTCATGCAATAACGCAGGATTGATTTTCTCACTCAATGAGTTTTCGTTACTTTCATCCTTTGTAATTTTAAATTAATTGAGCTTAACCTTTTTATTCCTAAAAAAATAATTAGAGGTTATTTTTTGTTTTGAAATACCTGGGCCACTCCATTCAAGATTTAGTAATGGATTAACGGAGACATCTTTTTTATAATAAAGCCGGAAAGGGTGCAAGCCTGCTTTTAAGAATATGGATCCTTCCTTTTCCGAGCCACCTGTGTAACCGAAATCTTCGTCTATCAGTTGAACATCATGCAGGCGCATGAAAGCTTTAGAACCTGTTGTAAGGTAAAAGGTGTAAAGACCATTCTGAGGCGCTTTAATATATCCTTCAAAAAACAAAATGCTGTTATTGTTTTGTTTGTCAATGTGGGCATCAGGATTTGCAGCGTAGCCACTTACTACAGGCGTGAGTGTTGCCACCTGTGGTATCCACGGGTAGCTCCCTGCATATTCCCTCCAGGTTATTCCCGATACTACTTTGACTTTTACGGAAGGAACAAGCGTACTGTCATAAGGACGGTGTGATGTACCTCTCTCAGTAGCCATGTAGGAAGTGTCCGGGCGGCGAACCTGTAATACGCGTGCTTTCATATATTTTCCAAGTTCGTTAATGCTTATTTTATTTAAGGTATTGGTATTAAAAGATTCTCTTTCTTTAATCTTCACTTTTTTATGGGGAGTTAGCGCCAGATTAACTGTCTCCTGCGGGTCTTTTACCACATTATAAATTTCAAAACTGTCATTCGATGATTTTATATTATAACGAACCCCTACGTAATTACCGATACGCATCCATTGCATTTGATCACGAATGCGCCCCCGATGATTGGGGGAAAATTGTTTAAAACCGGGAGTTCTTCCATGCTGGTAATATTCAATGTAAAGGAGTGGTGTAATCTGGCTTCCTTTGCCGGTTAAAGAAGGCAATAGGGATACGCCATCCATTCTTTCAGGAGGTGTAGCACCTGCTGCATCAATAAAAGTGGGCGCCCAATCGTAAGAAATACTGGGCTTTTTAACTACCTCTCCTTCAGGAATATGACCTGGCCAGACCCCAATAGTCGGTTCACGTTCACCGCCCTCCCAGCAATCACGTTTGATACCGTCAAATGGGCCATAACTTCCGAAGAAAGTAGGTAATTGATATGCCTCTTCTCTTTGCCATTTGCCCAAATAGGTTTCAATAGACGGGCCGTTATCTGAGGTATAAACGATCATAGTCGTTGAATCTATGTGCAGGTCTTTCAACAACTGTACAATATCCCCTACTGCATAATCTATTCTGCGATTGGCCATAGCGTATCGTTTATAGGTCTCCGGCCAGGGTACTTCAGGCGTTGTCGAATTATGATCACTATCGTAGGTAGCATGTGCATAATCTGGATTAATATAAGAATCTATTTCACCTGAAGCTGTGTTAATAAAATGCCCGGGCTTACCGATCCATTGAATGCCTCCTTGCAATCCGCCACCTGCAGGATATTTTTGTGTAGGTAACTCATCCACGGCATGTGGCGTATCATAAGCCAGGTACATAAAGAACGGCTGATCCTTATTCTTCTTTTCATGTTCAACGATCCAGTGCTTGGCTGCTGCCGTCCACAGATCTGCCGTGTAACATTTATCTAATTCAGGAGTCATGTTTTTCCCATTGAACAGAACCTGCTTTTTACCTGTATAGATCCCTTCTTTAGGATAATGTTGATGACCATCGCCATGACGCATGTACCCAAAGAAATAGTCGAAGCCACGTTTGTCTGGACGTGCAGGCCAACCGGCGCCATTCTTATCCCATCGTTTATCGCCTTCCAACCCCCACTTACCAATAGCGGCTGTACGGTAACCCAATTCCCTTAAAGTAGAGGCCATCGTATAATTATTGGCAATCGCTTTATCAAACTGGTTATCCCTTACGCGGGCATGGCCCTGGCTTACCCCCTCCATAATGGAAGCGCGGGATGGTGCACACACCGGCGCTGCGGCATAGTGTTGTGTTAGCATAGCACCATGGGCAGCCAGTTCATCCAGGCAGGGAGACCGCTCATAGGGCAGGCCCCTTTTTGCTCTTTGGTTTTGCCAAAATACACCCACATCGCCGTAACCCTGATCATCAACCAAAATAAAGATGATATTCGGTTTTCTTGTTTGATGTTCCTGGCCAAAAGAAAAATGAGTTGATGCTACTAAAATAATGTACATTACTATTAACTTCTTTATCATTTTATTACTTTTTAGGATTTTGTTCAATGTTTTTACTTATACTGTGCAAGGGACAAAACAGTGAGTGATCTTACCCGGTCGGGACGCTTTCCTCGGCAGTCTGAACATTTGTTAATCTAATGGTTCAGGCCGCTGATATCGTCCCGACCCGCTCTTAAAAAATTCATCAAATTATCCTTGCGCAGTATAATTACTATATCTTGATGTTGCATATATTCTTTGTGTTTATTTTTATTTATCAGGATACAAGCCAATCATTTTTTCATAATATCTCTTCAGTATATAGAAAGCTTCTTTCTTATGGCCTTCATTATCAAATAACCCCTTTCGATTCCATCCATTCTGGTATTTTGGATTATTACGTTTTGGCGAACGGAAATCATTTAGCACCCAGGGGGAAAGTCCCACGAAATTATCAGGCATGCGTTTCAACATGGCCAATTGTTCTTCGTAATACCATTTCTGGTATTCTTCACTAAAACGAGTGAGTGAATCAGCATGAAAACCGGATTTTGCCCCCGCTCCCGTTTCGCTGATAAAGAGCGGCTTATCATAGGGAGTAGCCCAATTCGCTGTACGACATTTATTGGGTAAACCTCCGTACCAACCCAGATATTCATTAAAGGCAACCATATCCACATATTGGCCCAGCGGATCATTTACTTCATGAATTTTTTTATCAGAATTAAAATTGACTTGCAAAGCTGTAGTAACCATCCGGGTATTATCTAACGAATGAGCTGAGTCTATTAGATTATGCATGAATTTCGTTCTGGCTTCGCTTATAGGAGTTTCATTCCCAATCGACCATATAATTACGCTCGCTCTATTGTGATCCCGGGTAATCATGTCCGTCAATTGTGCTTCTGCATTTCTTAAAACTGTTCTGCTTTTAAAATCTATAGTCCAGTAAACAGGTATTTCGGACCAGACCAGTAAGCCCATGGAGTCGGCCAGCCTGGTCATAGTTTCATCATAGGGATAATGTGCCAGTCGAACCATATTACAACCCAGTTCTTTTGCCTGCCCAAGCAATTGTTTGGCATCCTTCATGCTGTAGGCTCTTCGGGAAGCTTCCGGGATCTCCTCATGCATACAAATACCTCTCATAAAAATAGGATATCCATTCAACAATACCTGTTTGTTATATGCCTGTATAGTCCGGAATCCAATCTCATCTGCAGTAGTATCTTTATTAGAAGCTATTATTACACGATATAACTTTGGATGTGCAGGAGACCATAAAGTTACCTGCGAAAGTTCAAAATCAATTTTTGTCAATTGCTTCGTAGTTGTCAATTGCTTTTTAACCTTTAATTCCGGGATTTCAATTGTTAACACTTCTTCTTTTGCAGGTTTTTGGTTAAGCTTAATCCATCCGTTAACGGTGGCATTAGTTGAAGATGGGGCTTCGCCTGGCTTAGGATTTTTAAGATGTAAAAAGTAATCCTGTATAAAAGTATCGGGAACTTCCACCAGCATTACCGAACGAGTAATCCCGCCATAGTTCCACCAATCCGTGTTCAGGGTAGGTACATCATCTTTATGTCGTTTATTATCCACCTTTACCACTAAATAATTATTTCTTTCTTTTAAAAGCCCATTGGGTATTTCAAAATCAAAAGGGGTAAAACCACCGACGTGCATCCCAAGCCTTTTCCCATTCAAATAAACATCTGCACGGTAGTTCACGGCCCCAAAATATAGAAATACTTTATCCCAAGAGTTTTGCTTTTGAAAATCAAATGATTTTTTATACCACACCGTACCTTCATAATACAGAAAAACAGAATCCTGGTGATTCCAGTCTCCGGGAACTTGTAACGTATGTTTGTTGCTATAGCCAAATTCTTTTAGATCACTCTTTCCTACGGTTGTATCTACATTCCAGTACGCAGCAGGATTATCTTCCTTTAATGCCCGGTAACGATAATTATAAAACCCTGTTTCATAAGGATCTATAATATATTGCCAGCTACCATCTAAACTGATGGTATTCCGTCCAGGAATATTGGTAATTAAATTACCTGTGGAATAGGTAATATCCGCAGCTACCGTATCTGTTTTTATTCCTGAATCGTCAGATGGTTTAGTTGATGGACTGGTACAGGAAGAGACGAATACAGATAGGACAAGACAAAATATAATTACTTTGATACAAGACATTTTAGTATTTCTCCATGTTGATTTCTATAAATTTTATTATTTTCTTTCTTCAAGTGGCAGCGCACCATACTTTTTTGCCTGCTCCCACCACAATTTCTTCAAAGCGTTTAATTTGTCCACATACTTCTTTGAGAGGTCAACAGACCCGGAATAATCATCGGCAAGATGATAAAGCTGCCATTGATCTTTCGAAAAATCAGTGCCCTTCTTGTGATGAGCAACGGCTCTCCATCCTCCTTTACGAATAGCACGGCCCCCTCTTAGGCTGAAAAATTGTATATCCCTTGTCTGGGCATCCGGATCATCGAAAGTGTTCTGAATACTTTTTCCTGCCATATCAATCTGCTTTACACCATCTACCACCTTTGGCGCTTTAATCCCTACTATATCCAGAACTGTTGGCGTAATATCAATTATACCGACATGCTGCGATCTTATAGCACCGTGGTCGCGAATTTTTTCTGGCCAGCTAATGATTAAGGGATCACGCACACCACCGAGGTTAGGCCAGAGTTTATATCTTTTAAAAGGCGTATTGCCAAGCATGGCCCACGGCCTCTGATAAAGCGCCTGTGTTTGTTCTGTACCCAGTTCATTTATGTGATCAAGCATCTCCTGTACAGTTGTAGTATCTACATAAGGATTATAAAAGTTTCCATCTTCTCCCGCTTCCGGCGCCGCGCCATTATCAGACATTAAAAAGATGATAGTATTATCATACTCGCCTGCATCTTTTAAAAAGTGAATGAGCCTTCCGATCTGTTCATCTGCCTGCGTTATATAACCGGCATAAGTTGCCATAAACTGTGCAAAGACTGTCTTTTGCACCGGTGTTAATGAATCCCATGGTGTATTTCCGGGATTTCGTTGTGTTAAGACAGCATTTTCAGGGATAATGCCCAGCTTCTTTTGCTGTTCATATCTTTTCTCCCGCAATCTATCCCAACCTTCATCATAAACTCCTGCAAATTTTTGAATATACCGCTCAGGAACCTGAAGGGGCGCATGGGCTGCTCCCATTGAATAAAATAGAAACTGAGGTTGACCGGGATGATCTTCGAACCCTTTTTCAAGATATTGAATAGCATGGTCGGTAATGGCTACTTCCACATCATATCCTCTTGGATGCGGGGTAGTTACAGGACGACCGTTCTCTATTATTTCCCTGCCCGCTCCTATTGGATTGAATTGATCCGTCCAGCCGCCAAGCCATCCGTAAAAATTATCGAATCCTTTTCCCATCGGCCAGTTTTCTTTATCGGAAGTTGAGCCGGAAATTTGTGATTTAGGAGTTAAATGCCATTTCCCCACCATGCTCGTTCTGTAGCCGTTTATTTTGAGTATCTGTGAGATCGTTGCTGCCGCCGGAATAATATATCCAAGATTGTAAGAAGGCTGCTTCCCATTACCATAGTGGCCTGGTTGTGAGGCAAGATCCATCATGCCAACAGTCTGATTGTTTCTTCCCGTCAGGAGCGAGGCCCTTGAAGGAGAACAAATGGCGCGCGTATCAAAATGATTGTACCGGATACCTTCTTTGGCCAATTGGTCAATATTAGGTGTGGGGATTTCTGACCCATAAGGTTGAAGGTCTGAAAAGCCTACGTCATCTAAAAGAATATAAATGATATTTGGCCTCTTTAAATTTACGTGTGAAGCCTGTGCGCAAACTCTCGCGGGGATTACAAAAGTCATATAAAGCAAAAGCATTACACAAAACGATCTCAAATTAAACATAGCTTAAGTTTTAAAAGTACAATACGTTGTAAATTTATTTAATCCATTTTTCGAAAAGGCCATGCAGGTTCTCAGGCGACTCGTCGTATAGAATATTTAACTGGTTACCAGCTTTTCTGTAATGATAAGCAGCTTTGATAATGGAAAGATCGGTAGAGTCACTTCCGGGAGCTAACGGCTCGTCATTCCCATTAGTGATATCAATCATCATCAGTTTTCTGGGTGCCAGGCTTGCTGCCAAATCAGGCAAATCATACGCCTTAAGCGCACCAGGAACAGCCCCATGAACAAAAGACGGCTTATATAAACGGTTCATCACAATAGAACGATACGAACAGTAAGGTTTAATAAGAATTACCCGGCTGATAGCTGTATCAAAAGCTGCAGCATGTAATAATACAGGAGCAATTTCCCCTCTTGCAAGCCCATAAATCCTGCTTATATGATTATTCTTTTTTAACAGCCTGGTAAGCCTGACTACATCCCCAGCCCGAATCCCGACTATACTTCGGCCAATAAGCGTGGAAAGGTACCAAACACCATAGGAGGTATTCTTAATAAAAGAATCTCCATGATACTCTCCCGGCCCCATTTCACCTAAACCTATAAGATCCGGACATAATACGGTAAAACCTCTTTTGACGAACCACTCCATATCTCCCCCGGCTGCGGCTTCAATTGACTTACCGGCAGGGTTCAGGCATATCACGGCTTTACCATTTGGCTTGTCGGGTATCATCAATAAATAAGGAATCACATAACCCCCCTCTCCTTTTACAAAGTATTTCCCAATCACATAACCATTCTTTTGAAAACGTCCCGTAAATACAGGCGCGTGATACACCTTCGGTTTATGATAGCCGGAGAGCTTTTTCGCTGCTTTTAAAACCCCGGAAATATGCCGGGGAATATCTTTCCGGGAGGTTTGTAATTTACGAACCAATTTTTCAGTGTACTTACGGTTTAAACTAAAAATGGTTTCTCCGCCAAGAGACGTTGAAACCTGGCCTGTTTTGGTAACCAGTAGCTCCCCATTTCTTAAAGGTTCAACTTCCAGGTCTGTCGAATCTCCCGGGTTATCCAGATATTTCTGGAAAAACGCATACATGGATTCCCGGTTTTTTTTATTTGACGCATGGACCGTATTGTCTGCTACCATGCGAAAATTATTACTTTTACCATAAGCCTTGTATATTCGTGATACCTCGCGTGCAGTTTCGATGGCGCCCTGAATTGGGAAAAAGTCCCGTGTAGTTGTTATCATTAAAGTGGGTTTTGGCGCCCGAACCTCTAACAGATCTGCATGATCTATCCCTCTGGCAATCTCATTGAACAGGTTTTGTTCTGCATCCTGGGGGCCAATAGCCTGGAGTAATCTTTTAAAGCTTGTGATATAATTTTCGGGGGCAGCAGCGTATATCTGGTTGTCAAGGGCTGCAATATAGGCTGATTGTGTACCTCCGCCTGATCTACCGGTTATTCCTATCCTGTCCGGATCTACTTCTTTCCTGGTTAAAAGATAATCTACTGCCCTTATACCATCCCAAATCATATACCTGGCAAGAGAACTACCCGTAATAAATAACTGCGCACCGGGATAAGAATGCTCATGTGTGGGCGAAGGGCCAAGAACATATTTGCCTGTTTTCGGATCATAATATTCAAGGCGTTCTCCCTGGCCAATCGGATCAAAGGCAAATACTATAAACCCCTTCTTTACCAGATTCAAAATTACATGTTGATATATCCGGCTTCTATACCCGGGACGTGAATGCCCGCTACAATATATTATGGCCGGGGCCTTTTTCTTCAATCCATCAGGGATGAAAAGTGATGCAGTAATGTAAAACTTAGGTTGCGATTCATAGATTACATCTTCTATTGTGTAATTATCTTCCTTTATCGTCTTGGTTATCCTCGCATTCAAAGGAGTTTTTTTAGGAAAAGTACCTACAATATCCGCCAGCGCACTTCTTTCCCATTGTTGCCGAAGTTTCCAGCCTGATAACGAATGAATATTAGATATTATATCATTTCGCACGTCTAGTTGACGATAAGCCTGGTTGGCAAGATCGTGATACAAGGAATTCTTTGCATCGCTAAAATTTAGCCATCTACTGATCACATTTAAGCTATCCTGGGCTTTTAATCCATTGCTTGCCAATGTCATAATTAAGGATACACTCATGACAGCTTTGAGAAAGGTAGGACATTTGTTCGTTACTAAAAAAAATCGCTGTTTCATAAATTCATAAATTAATTATATGATTTTCTCGGCCAGAATTTCACCGGCTTGCCCGAATTATCTTTATAATATTTTTTCAGGTCTTCCAATTTGGTTAAAAGATCCTTTAGTACATCCTCATATCCGGGATACACCTGTATTCCCTCTTCCATGAACATGCTCTCCATTTCATCCGGGTCTCTGTCGAGGTCGAAAAGTTCCCATTCGTTAATAGTATAATAACTGATCAGCTTATATCTCTCTGTCCGGATTCCATAGTTAGGTAATACCCAATGGGGTGAGCCAAATTCATAATAATGATAATACATGGATTTTCGCCGGTCCGCAGATGTATTGTTGAATACGGGCACCAGGCTCTTGCCCTGCATGTCTGGCGGAACAGGCAACCCAACCATATCCAAAACCGTAGGTGCATTATCTATACTTTGTACCCAGGCATTACTGGTACTTCCCGGTTTGATAACCCCCGGGTACCGGACCAGCCAGGGAACCCGCAAGGCTTCTTCATACATAAACCGCTTATCAAACCAGCCGTGGTCACCCAGGAAAAAGCCATGGTCGCCGGTAAAGACAACAATCGTATTATCTGACAAGCCGGTTTTGTCCAGGTAATCCAATAACCTGCCTATATTATCATCCTGCGCTTTCAGCGTTCCCAGGAATCGCCGCATGAGTTGTTGATAGCTCCATTGTTGCCGTTGACGGGACGTATAATCTTTGGGAGGATTAAAATCCATCATATCCGAGATGCGCATGTGCGCTTCCCGGGCCGCCACCGAACGATAGGCATAATCATCCCAAAATGTACCGGGTTCGGGAAAGCGTACTTTATCATAAATATGTTCATATTTATGGGGTGGTTCAAAAGGACGATGATCATTAAAATATTGTATCGTGAAGCAAAACGGGTCATTTGATTTTCTTAATGCTTCTATGCCTTTGATTGACAGGTCGGTAAATATATCGGTCATATAGCCGGTATATTCTCTTTCTTCTATTTCCATACTGCCTAATGAAGGATTTTGTAAATATCCTTTGGAGTTATAATATGGGCCTCCGGCACCCTCTTTAAATACAAAATAGTCAAAACCGGCTTCCCCGGGATTTGCCGGCTTGCCGGGTTCTGACTTCAAATGCCATTTACCTGCAATTCCTGTTTTGTATCCGGCCCTTTTCAAAATTTTTGGAAAAGTTTCCTGAGAGGGGTCAAAAAAAGTATTGTGAGCCCCTGTCACCGTGTTGCTCGTAATGGTGGCGTAAGGGTTGGATTCCATTCCGGATAAATGATTGTACTTTCCTGTCAGTAAAGTTGCACGGCTTGGGGCACACAGCGCATTGTTGCAAAAAGAATTACGAAACAGCATTCCTTCGTTGGCAATACGGTCAATATTGGGCGTTTGCATGATCTTACTATACCGGCTGTCATAACAGCTTAACACACTCAATGGTACTCCTTCTGTGGTGATCCATAAAATGTTTGGCTTATCTGGTTTCCGGTGAGGAATAATATTTGGAAAGGAAGGTGTTGAAGCCTCTGGGCTTCTTCCAATGGATGAAATTAAAGGCAATCCTACAGGCAGGCTCAATGCCAGGCCTCCCAGTTTTTTAATGGCATCCTTACGGGATATTGATTTACTTTTTTCTGGCATATTTTTAAACTTTACAAGATGATTAATATAATAATGGAATTAGATATTGAACATTATTTATTCCGGTGGTAATGGAGTAGGAACACTAAGACGTGCCCAATCTTTGGTAATAGCTAACAATGGTGGAGGAATGTCTCCTTTTAATCCCTGAATTACGCCTTCAAACTTTCCCTTGTCGTTTCTCCACAATGCAAAATCAACATTTACTTTGTTTTGAGCCTGGCTTCTTACCGGAAAAAGCGCTAAACAATAAACTGCAAGTAATAAAAATAGATTTTTCATATTTAATTGTATGGAGTATTAAGATGATTATTGGAATATGGTACAATACTGTAAGTTGTATTTTTTGTTAGATATGGTGGCAGCATTACAGCAGAACCGTTTTGGCCGGAAATAAAGACTTCTCCCGTAACAGGTGAAACAGCAAGTCCATTTTCCGAACCCTCCGAAATATAACTACTGATATTTTGCCAGGTAGCGCCGTCATCCAGCGTTCGGAAAAATTTATGCCCGGTGTTGGCACGCATATTAAGCGCATACATGATGTCTGGATACCTAGGATCTATTGCCAACTTGTTAATAAAGAAATTATCTTCCGCACCACCCGGAAAAACCAGATCCTTAGATTTTGCCGGCATTTTACTAACATCCCATCTGGTTATCTGTCCATCGGTGCTGCTGGTATATACAATATCAGGATCTTTAGGATCTACCTGAAATACAAACTGCGGACTCGGACCGGGGAAAGTAAGATCCCAACTCGTTTCAAAGGCCAGCTTCCAGGTATCACCACGATCAACAGACCTCCAGACTTTCCTCGCCGTACCTTCGCAATCCATTGCATATAAGATCTTTCCATTGGAAGGCGATACACCACAGATGATGGAATTATCCGGCATAGGCAGTTCTTTCCAGGTAAGCCCCGCATCACTGGAGCGTTCCCGCCATTGATAACAATAATTGGGATCTTCCAAATCGAAAGCCACTACCCAGCGCTTTTCGTTAGCATTTCTGACAATATTCCATGTTGCTCCATCATCGGGAGAACGCAATAGTTTCCCGGTAGTGCCTTTTCCAACACAAGCTAAGATGACCGGCTTACCCGGCTGAAGGGCACCTCCATACACCGTCTTCCAGCCTAGTCCTAATTTTTTAGGCATTACCGTGTTCGGATAAAACCATCTCCCCCGTGAATCCGTACACTGTACGCCCCTGTCAACCATAAAATAACAGAACCTGTCGGGGTTTTTAGGATCAAACATCTGATTTTCGTTAAAGGCGGCATGCTGTGTTCCGTTAAAACCATCATCTGAATAGTGCCAGTGCTTCCCCCCGTCATCAGAGCGAAAATTTTTGGAATTGTTATGCATAAAAACCTCATTCTCATTGCGCGGGTCAGGTAACACATAAGCAAACTGACCATTGAGTTTTGTATCCCAGTTGTCGTGATCATAACCCGGCCGATATACTACATCTTCGTCTGAAGGACTGTACCAGGTCTGGCCACCATCTCTGCTTATGCGTATTTGTTCCCCGCTTCTCAGATAAGGAACAGCAAATATCATGTTGGGATGGTTCTCATTCACATAACAATAATTTATCTTATCCCAATCATAAAGCACATTCCAGGTTGCCCCGCCATTGGTTGATTCATAGATGCCCTTTTTAACAACAGCTACAATGAGAACAGACCCATTGGGCGATTGATACAAACTTCCCATTACATCTCCTTCCGGAAATCCTCCACCGCCACTCAGTTTGGTAACTTCTCCATTGGAATCTGTTGCATCCTCGAAACGAAAAAGCCCCGCACTTCCATATAAAAATACTTTTTGTTGATCTGTAGTATGCACTTTAATTCCACGGATCCATGTTCCAAACGTAGAAGCAGGAAGCTTTCGGATCTCTTTCCAGTTTTCTCCCCCATCACCGGAAGAAAGGAAACCATCATCCGAATTATGATCTTCCCCTTCGCAGAATGCCACATACCATTGTGTGGCATAACCATCATCCTTGTTTTTGGAAGTAGGGGCATAAGCCAGCATGTGCGTGCTGCTTCGAACCGCAGACAACTGTCCCCTCTTTGCCGTTTGCTCCCAGGTTATTCCGCCATCCTTTGAAAGATAAATTCCCTGGAAAGGCATATTAATCACATCATACTTGCGACAGTTAACAGCAGCCAGAACCCTGTTCTTGTCTAACGGATCCACTTCTATGGAAATAACAAAAGGGGAGTACAATCCTTCATTCGAAAGTGTAAACCAGTTTTTCCCAAAATCACGGGAAACCCAAACATTATCTACATCCTGACCCATGTATATCCGGTCAGGATCCGACGCACAATAAGCTATTCCCTGCATGTGCTGGGTGTGATCTCCCGGAGTAATACCAGCCTTATATTCTTCCCGAGTGACTACAGGAAGAGGCTTTATCTCCGGTGGGGAAGCTTCCGTCCCCGGAGGCAGATTACTACTATCTTCCAAAGGTAGATTACCACTATCTTCTAAAGACAGCTGAGGAGGATGGCATGCTATGGCGGCAAACACCACCGCAAAAGATATAAAAACTAATATTCGTCTTTTCATAATCTACTTGTTTTTGTCCGATAATTATTACCTCAGGTGATCAACGTCGTTAGGCACTAAATGCAGACTACCCAAAAAATCCATGCAGGCAGCTTTAACGGGATAGTCTCTGTCTTTTATCAGTCTGCACTTTCTGACGGTCGCAATAAAAGGCTCTTTGTATTTGCTGTAACATACGTAGTTCACCGCCATCTGTGCCCAATAATTGTTGTCATTCAACATATATTTAATCAAGCAATCTTTAACCTGATCATCCTGATCAAGTTCATACAATATGGAAGCTGCTGTTACAGCTACCGGAGGATAAGGATCGGACAGCAATTGTTTAATTTTCGCCGAATAAGGTTTTAATTCATTTAACCGTTGTGCGCGCATCCCCATCACTGCCCAGTACCTGACAATTTTATTATTGCTTTTCAAAAGGCTCAACTGCTTCTTCAGTACAGCCTTGTCTCGAAAACCAGACAAGGATGCCGCCTTATAAATTTCATCTATAGGAAAATTTTTTTTGCTCAACCGATACTCATATGGATTAGTAAATTTTGAGATAGAAGCAATTTCTCCTTCAGGCAACAACATGATATCTTTCTGTGAGATCATCTTTCTTTTTTGCCTGCTACGCATTTGCGTAAGAATAGAATGATATTTATTTACATTAGCAAGGTTTTTTGTCTCCCAGGGATCAGTTTTAGTATCAAATAAAAATTCAGGAGGCCGTGGTGCGAATAAACTTGCCTGTAGTGAATCTAATACGCCATCCTTAAAATCCTGCCGCATTAATTGCGTAATTTCTCCCACATCCATATACCGGATATAACGAAGCTCCGGCATGTAATCCATAAAGTTGCGTGCATAAAAATAACGGCCATCCGTCACTGCGCGCACGAGGTCAGGCCCATTGTCAGACCGGTCAGAAGACAACTCAAGAAATTTTGGAGGAGCTTTCCTGTCAGCCCCCATAAAAACTCTGCCCTTCATGTAATCGGGTTTCACACCACCGGCTAATGAAATCATGGTTGGAGCCAAATCTGTAAAATCAATCAATTCATCAGTAACCACACCGGTTCCCCAGGGCGATAAATGTTGGTACATTGGAGGAAACCAGATAACAAAAGGAACCCGAAAGCCAAAATCAATACCATTGGTTTTCCCTCTCGGAATACCTTCACCATGATCGCCATAAAAAATAATAATAGTGCTATCTGTAAGATGATCTTTCTTAAGCCGGGCAAGCAACTCTCCGATTTGTTTATCTGTTAATTCAAGCGAATTATATACCCGTGCCATTTGTTTACGCATTTCAGGGGAATTGTGATAAAAGGGAGGCATTTCGAATGCATCATCCGGTATAATTTCGCCCTTACTTAAATGACTCAATACTGCTTTCTCATATCGTTCGTACGGCCATGTCATGGTACGGGACTGATGAGAAGCCATAAAATTGAATACGGCAAAGAAAGGCTGACCAGGCTTACGATTCCACCATCCGGCTTTTGTACTGCTTTCATTCCATGCGGTTTTTATATAAGCGGCTCTATTGGCAACATTATAGTCTGTCTTTGCATTGTTGGTGGTATAATAACCTGCCTGCTGAAGATAATAGGGAAAACCTTTCATAAATTCCGGTACCGGAAAATTACTGCGGTGATCGCCTGTCCCGTTACAATAAGTTTTAACACCCGTGATAATAGCCGTGCGGCTGGGAGAACAAACAGTGCCCGTAGAAAATGCATTGGAAAATCTGACACCTTCCTTCGCCAGGCTGTCAATTACAGGGGTTCTGGCTGCATGATTGCCATAACAACCGATAAACTCTGGGGATGTATCTTCAATGGTAACCCACAATATATTTGGCTTCTTCTGGCTTACACTCCGTAAGTAAAAGCAGCACAACACTAATAGCAGGGAGCTGTATCTTAATTTATTCTTCATCATATTAATTCTTTGTTTTTTCTGTTCATTTTACATTTTCAATAAATGGGAAAAGAACTGATAGAATACGAGCGTGCTTCAACAGTTTCTCCATTTTTTTTACTATGGCAGGATGCTGTGAGGCCACATTTTTCATCATTATATCACTAATTTAAATAATCATTATTCATTACTAGCATTGAGGAAATTCAACATTTCTATCGCTTTCTCGTCATGATGTGATTCCGCCCATTCCCTCAAATATTTCCTGTGCTGTAATAGTACTTTTCTGTATTTCTGAGCTCGCGCCAGATCATCCATTTCACCCGGATCATTTTTAATGTCAAACAAAGATTCTCTTTGTTTTCCCTGATCATAAATCCAATATTTAAATCGCTCGCCTCGTACCATACGCCCTTCCGGTTTAAAGTCCTTTATACCGGGAATTATATTTTTACTCGCAGCAAGCCTATTGGATACTACAACATACTTATGGCAGGGACTTGACTGCAATACATTGCATCCGGGCAATAATGCGGGAGACTTGATACCTGCATAAGTACATAATGTAGGAATGAGATCTACACCCGTGTTCACAAGTTCTTTGGATTTTCTGTAAACCAATCCGGGTCCTGAAAAAATAAAAGGAACACGCGTAGCTTCTTCATAGAAAACCGTTTTTTGATTCCACTGATGCGCACCCTGCATGTCGCCATGATCACTAAGAAATACGATCAGCGTATTATCCATCTTTCCTGAAGCGCGAAGTGCATTCAGAACCTTGCCAACCAACGAATCTGCCTTTTCTATCAGCCGGTAGTAAGCCCAACGATATTCACGCCATTGGGCATCCGTAAAATTGCCAACCGGAAACTTCGGATTTGCCTGAATAGATTTACGCATATCGCGATTGATGTCACTTTCATTCCGGGTAGGCTCATGATTAGCCAAAAGCGGAGGGCATTGATTTACCGGAGGGAGCGTACCAATAGGTCCATCAGGCAACCTTTCTCCCCTCGCCCACTGGCAAATATTATGTGGGTTAAAAAATGAGACAACAAGTAGGAAAGGCTTCTTTCTTTTCATTTGTAGAAAGCGGACAGCCGAACCGGCAATCAGGCTATCCGATCCGCCCAGGCGATTGTTCTCCGTCCATTGAAAACCATTCGCTGCTTTATCCCCACGCGAAACGACGAGGATATGCCATTTACCAACATATCCTGTCGCATACTCGTTGCGGGAAAATATGGTTCCCAAAGTTGGGTAAGGCTTGTTATTTTTACCTTTTCCAAGATTGTCTAAAACGCCTAACTCCGTAGGATACCTTCCTGTAAACATAGACGATCTCGAAGGGGCACACAAGGGATTAGCAGCATAGGCTCTGGTAAACTGAACTCCATGCTGTGCCAGATAATCCATATTGGGCGTATGAAGATATTTGTTGCCAATAACACAACTCATGGCATCTGCCGATTGCTCATCAGT
Organism: Hanamia sp.; assembly: GCA_035693085.1. Classification (GTDB taxonomy): domain Bacteria; phylum Bacteroidota; class Bacteroidia; order Chitinophagales; family Chitinophagaceae; genus Ginsengibacter. The sequence goes on from DASSHD010000699.1 coordinate 21,117, forward strand.
TATGATGACAAGAATATTTTTCTTTGATGCGTAATCCTGACTTAAACAACGCGTGATACCTACAAAAAAGAACAGACAAAACAATATCCATGTTAATCTTAAATTCATGACTCACTACTTTATGTCAACATAAAATGTACCGTTATATTTCTCATTCAATGGCATACTAAAATAAAGACGCTTGCTATCACGGGAAAACTCGGGGTTTACATGAAATCTTCGTTTCCAGGTTACACCGTTAGGATTAAAACGAGTTATTTCGATAGCTTTTTCGGGATGGCCATTGGGATAAAGCGTCAGGATAACAGGATTGCTCCAATAATTTGTTTCAGAAGCAAACCAACGGCGGTCGGGGGAAACGGCCAGATGATTGCCGGGAGGTGTCAGCGCTTGCAACATATTTCCATGTAAATCCGAACGAATTAAAGTATGATTTTTTTCTTTTAAGGACGCCTTACTATTACTAAGGCGGTAGTGGCTAATGATTGACTGGTTATCATACCACACAAAATGCAACTGCTTTACCATTAATTGCAGATCGGAACCATCTACATTACAGATACCCATTATTCTTGCTTTGCCGGAAGGCCCTACATCAAGACGAAAAGCAATTTTCCTTCCGTCAGGGGAATATTGTGCATGAAGTGTGCGCCAACCATCCACAGGGGCTATATTATTTTTTTGCAGAAACGAAGGAAGGGCGGCACATGCACAATCGGCTGTACTTATAACAAGCCTCGTTTTCTGTGTATTACAATCCAATTCATAAGTACCAACCGGTTTATGTGTATCTCCTCCCGGATATATATCGTAGAGTATCTTCTCATGATAAGGATAATGCCCAAGGCCATTGGCATTTATTTTTTTCTTCAAAAGATCTTTACCGGTGTTTACATTGATGATTCGGATAATGCTCTTGTCAAAAAAAGCAATACGGTCATTATCTATCCATTGTGCCTCTACTCCATTGTGGGCAGCAGTGCCGACAATATTAGTTACTTTTCTACGACGTTTTAAATCACGGTCGCATAACCACAACTCGGCAGGAGCATAGCCTTTATCGCCGGACGGTTCTTTTTTACAACATAAATAAGCAATAGTTTGTCCGTCTGGGCTTTCGGGACAGGTATTGTAAAATGAAAAGATAGTAGATGCACCTCCAGGCCCAACCTGATGTATCACCAAAGTAGCGCACTTTTGTTGTGCGCTAACAGGAAAGGCAAGTGACAGGACAATAGAAACTGTCAGAATTGATTTGAATTTTATTTGCATTGATTATTATTTTAAAAAAAAAGGAGATTATTTTGCTCACTTGCCCCGGTATTCCATCTCTCCACTATTAAACAAAATATTATCAATTATATGTAAACTATAATCTTCTCCCTTTACCGGCATAGGATGTAAAGCCATATAATTCAATTTTCCGAGAACAGGCGACAAATCATCTTTATCAAATAATCGTAATACATTCAATGCCTGAAGCCGTACCTTACCATTACTATTGTTATTATTTAAAGCCCTCATTAACCTATTCAAACTTTTATCCTTTTCTCCCAAATAATAAAGCGCTTCTGATGCTGCGATTGCCACATCAGGGAACGAATCACTTAATGCGTTCTCAAGCACCTGTTTAGCTGGCCCGGCATCCTTTTTTAGCATTGCACAGCCATAAGCAGACCAGTAGCGAATTACCGGGTTAGGGTTCCTCAGCCCCTCTATTAATTTGTTAAGATTCTCCGGGTCTTCCATAGACGCTGCTTCTGCCATCGAAAATATTTCTTCCTGCGGATAGGCTTTACTGCGAACATATTGATAAATAGTCGTGTGGGCCTTATTAGCCAGGCTTACCATCATTGCCTCCGGCATAAAACCCGCATCGTGGATTTGCCTTATCCATGTGTTATTGGCTTTACGCATCCGCTTTAATACCGATTGGTATTTTGGATCTCCTGCCAGGTTATGCACATTATCCGGGTCGTTTTTTACATCATATAACTGTTCAGGCGGCTTAGGCTTCCAAAAGGCAGATTGGGCCTCATTGCATTCACCTTTCTTGTAAGCAGCTTCCCATGAACGCATAGATGCAGCCTTCCATAAATATCGGATATACTGCCCGCGAATACGATTGGGCATATAATTTCGAATATAGCGATATTGCTTGTCTCTAACCGTACGGCACATATCATACGTCTCATCCATTCTTTCCCGGAACCCATACACATATTGGGAAGGTGGTGATTGTTCAGCGCCCAGGAATAAATGCCCCTGCATATATTCGGGTATTTTTATACTAGCCAGGTTGAGAAGGGTAGGTGTAAAATCAACTTCGTTTACCAAGCGATTCGTTCTCGTTCCCGGCTTACCAGACGCCAGGTATTGATATTTCTTTGGGAAACGGATGATCAGCGGTATATGCAGGCCATTTTCAAAAACAAACCGTTTGCTACGACCTAACACACCTCCATGATCACTATAATAAAACACAATCGTATTTTCAGCTAATCCATCTTTCTTCAATTGTTCTAATATCTCTCCTACCTGAGCATCCATTTCCTCAATCTTATCGTAATACTGTGCCAAATCGTGCTTTACTTCCGCAGTCGGCGGAAGGTATGCAGGTATAGGCATCTTATTTGGATCATGCTTTAACTTATTATCAGGAATAGAGTGAAAAATCTGGCCTTCATGTGTCGTCATAAGATTTATAACTGCAAAAAAAGGCTGTCCAGTCTTCCTATTCTTATACGAAGCCTCTTTACTGTATTCATTCCATACGTCAGGCTGATCTACGGTATTGTAATCCTTTTTATCCTGATTGGAACAATAATAACCTGCTTTCCTTAAATAATACGGATAGAAATGAATGAATTCAGGAATAGGATAATTGCTCCGCATGTTTTGGGTTCCCATGGAGGTGGCATAGATACCGGTAATCAATGTAGAACGTGTTGGTGCACAAACGGGGGCTGCGGCATACGCATTTTCATATAAGATCCCTTCAGAAGCCATTTTATCCAGGTTGGGTGTAGTAGCCATTTTATTTCCGTAGCACCCTATATAGGAAGCGCTGTTATCTTCACTGACAATCCAGAGAATATTTGGGCGTTGCCGGTTCTTAATTCCTTGTGCATGTGTGTGAATAATTGCTGTACATAAGATAAGAACAAACCCTAAATTTCTAACTAAATACCTATTTCTTTTCATATTTTCTTAATGATTAAATTATCTATTTCCATGCTTGTATGCCAGGTACGAAAACCAAAATACCCTTTGTTATACCACAGTGTTAAATTGTCATTCTGCATACTAAATACCTTCTGATTATTTTCCCTATATTCAAAATAATCTCCTCTCTTTATCAGCTTAATATGGATTTTCCCCTTTCTTCTTTTTCTCCGGGGCAATAAATATTGCCCTAACAACCCGAAGCCGGGGTCCCGCCTGAAACGATACCGGATGTATGTACTATTTCCATTGGTAACATTGGTGATGATAAATCCATTCAGTTTATGATAATTTTTATAAAGCCCATTCTCCCTTTCCGCAGCCGTTGCACGTAAAGGTTTCCCGGATGGATCGCTGCACATAAAAAACACATTTATATTATTGGCATCATCTTCAGAAGACAAGAGATAAACATCAAACTCTATACTCATATCTCCCTGTAATACCCGATCAAGCCAAACAGTTGATGCACTTTCGCCGCTTGTATCGGCATTGATATATAAACGGTGGTTATGGATAACACCTATATTTCCTTCACTCCAGAAGTATGCCGACAAGGGCCCATCCGGATAGTCGAAAGATTCATTTACCAAAACACCACTTTCACAACCGACCAAAAACAGACTGGCAAAACCGAATATTATTAAATAGTACACACTATTTTATTAGAATGTTAAATTGTACAATCCACTTCCTTTATTCCCAATTTGGATTTTGTGTCATTTTGGGATTCAGGTCAATTTCCTGCCCGGGAATTGGCCATAAATAATCTCTGTCCTCGCGGAAGGCTTTTTGATATAGTGTGTCAAACCTGAAATCAATGACATCCTTATTCAGGCCAAAGATGGAATCAGTCGTACTCGCTAAATGCCATCTCTTGACATCAAAATATAAAACACCTTCAAACATCAATTCTTTGTATCTTTCCAGTCGTATGTCCCTTCGCATATCTTCCTGGCTTAAGCCCGTGGGCAGGTCAACTACTTTAGCCCTGTTTCTTACCCGGTTGACAGCGTCATATACTCCCTGGGTAGGGCCCTCGGCTTCATTTGTAGCTTCGGCATACATCAACAGCACATCGGCAAAACGGATCATGGGGTAATTAGTAGCACAGTCTATATCTGTCAAAATGTTTTCATCGCCCAGCATTAAAAATTTCCGGATCGGGATCACGCCGATTGTATTCCATGTCGTACGCAACGGAGGAGGAGTTGCATGTAAATAGTTTTTGTAGGGCCAGTACACTTTATAATATATATTAGTTTTTCCCAGAAAAGAATCGGCAGGTAAGATCATACTTTGGCGAAGGCGGACATCTGCATCCTGAAACGTCGTGTCGTACCAGTTCATAAGATCTATCCCATAATTTACATCTGCATTGCTTCCCGAATAATCTGATTCTCTGGGTATGGTAGTTAGATTAAAAGGCGTTCCATCCTGATGGGTAAATACCTTTAATGCCGTTGTAGAAGCTTCACAAAAATCCTCTCCCCCCTTGCTTAAGCTCCTGTTTCCGTACATATCATCAAACGGACTGCCCATGCCCGGTTCCATAGAATACTGGAGTTCAAAAACAGATTCTTTATTATTTTGCGTTTGCCAATAAAAGTTATCGCCGAAGTTACTCACAAGGTCATAATTATAAGGTGTATTGAGTAATAGTGCAAATTGATCTTCAGCTTCTTTCCATTGTTGCAGGTAAAGATAAGTTTTGCCGAGCATGGCAATAGCCGCCCCCTTGGTAACCCTGCCCAGGTCAGTGGAGGAATAGCTTACCGGTAGCCTGCTAATAGCGTCTGTAAAATCTTCAATTACAGAATCCTGCACCTCCTCCACCGGGGTCCTGGGTAGGAAGGTTTCAGACGTGGGCATTGGTTTATCTATAAGCACTACGTCCCCGTAAAGGTTCCACAGATAAAAATAACAAAGCCCTCTGAAAAACTCTGCTTCTCCTATAAGCCTGCTACCTAATTCGGAAGTTACATTCTTATTGTCCTTTAACCCGGCAATAACAGCATTGGCATAAACAATTGGCTTATACAAGCCCTCATAAATACTCTCAAAAAAACTGCTGCGGTTGGTGGCCAAGCCCATAGAAAGGGAGGTTGGCCCCGGGCGACCATAAGAATAACCATCCGGCCCTGCATTGGTAATATTTTGTAAGAACCCGTACCGGGCGTTGAATGCATCCTGTGCCGCCGACTCATAAATCCCATTAACCGCCATGGTGGCGCTTTCATCACTTTCAAATATTTCAGCGCTCGAAAATCCATAAGGAGGCGTAGTATCCAGAAGATTTTTTTTACATCCAACACATGCAAGGGCAAATAAGATGCCCATAATATAAACTTTAGATTTCATGACTCTCAATTATTTTAGTAATTATTAAAGAATTAGAAGCTAACCTGGAGGCCCGCAGAAGCGATTTTCCCCAACGGGTAGGATGCATCATCATTTGTGGACGGTTCCATTTCCGGATCCAAATAAGGCCACTTAGTAAGGGTAAAGTAGTTTTCTAAATTTACGAACAGGCGAACCTTGTTTAACTTAAGCCGCCTTATAATATTTCCCGGAAGCGAATAGCCTAATTGCAGGGAACGAATTTTTAAATAACCCGCCTTATACAGGAAGAAATTGGAAACCTGATTGTTTACTTGATTAGCTGCATATACTTTAGGAATATTCGTATGGGTATTAGTAGGCGACCACATATTAAGGTACGACACCGGATACTCATATCCTGTAATATTATGTGATAGTGCATATACCGCAGAGTTTACATACCTATCCCATTTCCCTACTCCATCAAAATAAACGCTAAAGTCAATGCCCGCATAGTTAAGTGTGATACTGCCGCCATAAGTATATAATGGAATAGGGTTCCCTGTTAATACCCGGTCGTTATCGTCAATTTTTTTATCTCGGTTGACATCCTTGTAAAGGAAATCCCCTGGCCCCGGCGTTCCCGGAGAGAAAGTATATCCCTGTGCTACCAAATCATCCACTTCCTTCTGTGTTTGGATAATGTGATCTACCTCTCTTACCCAGAATACTCCGATAGGATACCCTTCGGTCCAGGCGCCTGCATTCTGGCCATGCGGTTCAATAAAATCTCCTTTATAACTTACAATACGGTTTTTATTATATGCAAAATTCAAAGAAGCAGATACGTTCAGTTTGCCTAATCTCTGCCCATAACGGGCATCAGCCTCAAATCCTGAATTACGCACCCTGGCTGAATTCACCCTGGGAGCCGTAATACCTCCGTTGGTACCGGGAATAGGAGAATTAGCCAATATATTTTTAGTCAATTTATTATAATAATTCAGTGTGAGATCCAGTTTGTCAAAAAGCCGTGTGTCTATCCCAATATTCGTTATTGCAGTTGATTCCCATGTGATGGTTGGATTACCAAAGGCATTGAAAACAAGCGCTGATACTGCTGTCTCATTAAATGGATACTTAACCACTGAATAAAAATTCTGCCAGTCATAATTACCAATGCCGTTATTTCCCAACTCCCCATAAGATGCACGTAATTTAAAATTGGTAAACACAGTTTGGAGGGGCTGAAAAAAGTTTTCCCTGGAGATCATCCACCCAGCCGATGCGGAAGGGAATAGGCCCCACCTGTGGTCAGGGGCAAATTTTGACGAACCATCGTATCGCAGGTCTGCTTGCAACAAATATTTACCGTCATAATCATAATTTAACCTTCCAAAAAATGAACGCAAAGCATAATCGGATGCACTGCCCGTAAGATTGGTGATTTCGCCTGTGGCCGCATCTAATACAGGGGTTTGGTAACTTAATAAATCCTGCCGCGTACCTGAAAAACCCTGACTTTTGTAGTACTCCTGGTTGTAGCCGACAAGCAGATGCCCATGATTTTTACCCACTGCTTTTGTATAATCTGCGAACAAATCTATTACCTGCCTTTCATTTTTCGCAAAGCTATTGGTCAATATCTTAGTGTTTCCCGAATTATTGGATACGATCGCATCGGCCTTAAAATCCCATATATCAGTGGGTTCAGAACCACTCCAGCTAAGCTGTTGAAAAATATCTGTAGAATATCTGGCCGTAATTGAGAGCCCTTGCAGTGGAGTAACCACTCCGAATATTTGTCCCTGAAAACGGTTACCATTTGCTTCGCCACGTTCCTGTTGGGCTATACGCAAAGGGTTATTATTACTCGTTTGGTTTTCCAGTTGTGCACCTCCATAGCGTCCATCAGGAAGCTGAGGCACCATTGCTGGATTAAGCGCCCTAAACCATGTAAATATATCATCTACTTCAACCGGGTCTGCCTTGCTTGAAATATAGGAAACTTTGCTTCCCAGTTTAAGCCAGTTATTCACTTTATAAGAAAGATTATTAAGGAAATTAAGACGGTGAAAAGCAGAATTAGGAATCATTCCTTCATCTTTGTAATAATCCATAGCGGTATAGAAATTAACCTTTTCACTTCCTCCCCTTGCTGAAATACTATGATTCTGAACTACATCTCTTTGCGTGATAGCCTTCCACCAATTGGTACTTGGGTATGAAATAGGATCCGTTACCATACCCTTCTGCCACTCAGCAATTTCATCATCCGAATACCATGGGGCTTGTCCGGAATTTACCTGGACCATATTGTTCAATTTCATATAGTCTATTGTATTGTTGACCCAATCGGGCAATAAAGTAGGCGATTTTGATCCGACATAATTGTCATAAGAAAAATTCACTTTCCCGTTCATTCCCTTTCCTGTTTTGCTGGTGATGAGGATCACGCCATTCGAAGCGCGCGAGCCATAAATCGCTGCTGAAGCGGCATCTTTCAGAACGGAAACCGATGCCACATCGTTGGGGCTTATGGAATTGATATTGCCTACTACGCCGTCAATAACTACCAGAGGTGCTGAACTTATATTTAAAGATCCTACACCCCGGATGCTCAAGTCGGCGATGTTATCATCACTGGGCAGGCCGTTGTCCTGTCTGACCCTGATGCCCGAGGCAAGACCTGCCAGCGCTGTGGAAACATTGGAGATTGCCCTGGAGGCCATTGATTGTTTGTCAAAATCAACGGTAGATACAGAACCTGTAAGATCAGCTTTTTTTTGGGTACCGTATCCCACAACCACCACTTCATTTCCTATCATCGCCTCTATTTCCATCACAACATTGATATCGGTATTATTCCCCACCCTGATACTTTTTTTCTGATACCCAACAAACGAAAACTCCAACACATCGCCCGCATTGGCATCAATACTGAAACTCCCATTAGTATTGGTACTTGTACCTTTTGTAGTTCCTTTTACTATTACCGATACTCCCACTAACGGATTGCCTTTATCATCCTTTATAGTCCCATGTATATTATTGATAGCCAGTAGTTGTGGCTGTAAAACAACATCTACATTTTTGGGCCTTACTGTAATTGCATTATTTTCTACTGAGTAAGTAAATGGAGCATCTTTAAAACAAATAGCCAGCACTTTTTCAAGCGGCGCATCTTTTACATTGATACTTATCCGGCCGACTTTATCAAGCATTTCATCTTCATAAAAAAATTGGTAACCCGTTTGTTTGTGAATCTGTTTAAAGACTTTTTGCAGGGTCACATTTTTTTCTGAGAGGGTAATGTTTTGCGAAAATCCCGTTGCGCTTACCTGCAGGCAGGCCGACAGTAATAAGATGGCTGTGAGTTTCATTACTAACCAATTTTGTTTTCGGAAAATGAAATAAAAATTCTTTTTCAATTCTTTCCATTTACCGACTAATAGCATTTGTGTTGAAAAATTCCAACCCGCTTTTTGCTTTAGTTTTAGCCGGGTCAGAGTAAAGTGTGCACTTGATTGCATAACTTTGTGTTTTGGGTTAAATAATAGTATGTCATTCCAATGATTGTTATAATTAAGTTGACCCAAATTCATTCCGCTTCGGCTCGTACCCGGAGCGGTTCTTTTTAGGATCAACCGGTTTCAATTGTTGTGATATATCGGCTATGAGCTTTCAGCTATCAACTACCAGCTATCAGCTATCAGCTATGAGCTATGAGCTATGAGAGCCTACATCACCGTTATACTTTTTCCTTCAATCTTAAATTTTATTCCTGCCTGTTCCATAATCTTTAGCACCTCTGATACATTATTGTTACGACTAACAATTCCCGAGA
>DASSHD010000700.1:0-4467 GCA_035693085.1 Hanamia sp.
TTAAGGAATCTAAAAAATCTAACAATTCAATTCTTCTTAATTAACCATTTTATCTGCACAGCAACTGCTGGCAAATGCTTCCGGCTTTGCTTTGAAGGCAAAACCCATTCCCAGAATGTAACCCATCGCTTCCCGTAATGCTTCATTGCTTTTAAATCCCGAATTGGTATTGATATCTGCATGCACTTCCATATCCACATCATATTTTGTAAACAAATCGCACAACTCGTAAGCAATTTCAATGCTTTTAGCTACTTCTACCAGCATCCGTTCTTTGATACTGTACTTTTGAGTCGTCTTTTCATTGTGAATAAACATGAAGCCGCCGCGTCCTTCGCGAAGAAAAACAATGACCGTTGCAAATTCTGTGTCCTGGCTTCTTACCTGGCTGTCGGTACCGATACAAACTTTTAATTTGTTGCCGGCTTCCGTTTCTTTTTGGATGGCGCTTTCTACCGCTTTTTTTATTGGTAAATCAATAGGGTCTCCATTAAATCTTCTCCATAACATAAAAAAAATTTTTTAAATTTAGCTATATTCCGGAATAAGTGAGAAAATTTTTTAGAAAAGAAAATGATAAATCAATGTTGGAAAATTATTTCTATTTAAAACTATTTCTTCCCAGTAAACCAACCTACCGGTAGGCAGGCGAATAAATATTCAGGATTTCTATTCAGGCGGAAGGCTCAAAGTAAAAAAAAGGGGCCAGCCCCTAACGCTGACCCCTAACTTACACATGAATCTACCTTACAGTTTTACAATTCTTTGCGTTGTTCTTTGGTTGTTACAGATAATCTGCATTACATAAACTCCGCTAGGGGAATTACTGATATTTATGTTTGTTAATCCTGCATGAGCATTGCCCGACTTTATAATTCGGCCGCTCATATCGGCTAAAAGAAATTGATAATTTTGAGATGCATTCACGGTTATTTCCGTTCTTACTAACGATGAAATTGTAAAATTGTTATTTACTGTTCCTACTGGTTTTAATGAAATAATATTTGAGTAAACTACTTCCCCGCTGATAGAAGTAGCTTTCAGGCGGTAAAAGATATTTTCATTTGTTAGCGGAACATAGTCGAATTCTTTAGCACCTGGGGCCAATGACGTAAGCATAGTAAAAATAGAACCGTTAAAAGAACTTTCGATAGACATACTTTGCAATGGTTCATTTGAAACGACACTCCAGCTTAAATTATGTTTGCCTTTATTAACATCCCCTGTAAGTAAAACCTGGCTTATAGGCAAAACAGTTAATGGAGAAAATATGCCACTTATTCTATAAGAACCGAGGCTTCCGTAATTAGTAGTATTTGCATTTCCGGAGCCCTGCACCAGCACATAATAATCACCAGCCATTAAAGTAGTATCAACCGTTACATCCAGTTTATCCGCAGGATTATAAACTTTTACGACACCCATCGTAGAATTAAGAAGAGTAACCTGTACATCAAGGTCTGCACCTTCATTATCAGGTCCAACGGAAAACGGAGCAGCATTAAGTTTGAGTTCTCCATCTTTTGGTAAATTTATTTTAAACGCATCCTTGTCAGTATTTGTGGTTATAATTCCATCCGAAGAAAATTGAGCATCTACAATATTAAGTACTCCGGGATTCACTGCCGGGTTATCGCTGTAATCATCTGTGCGGTAAGTAAAACCATTTCTTGACGTTATTATTGATAAGTTATCCTGGTCATCTGTACATCCACTTGGCGTAGGGCCATTATTCCAACCTGATAAATTTCTATAATAACTATTACCCATCACCGGCGCCCAACCTATTTGTCCCGTTCCTTTTCCTTCATTATATGTGGCTAATAAAGTACAACTTCCATTATAAGTTGACTGATGAGAAAGGCCAACAGTATGGCCACTCTCGTGAGTGCAACATTCTGCTACATTTTTTGTATCATAGCCAAGCATGTTAGAAAATACAAATGCAGGTGTATCATCGCCCCAAATAAATGACCCGGTAAATGCCACGCCACCCACTCCCTGGTACCAATCGTTTGTAGGTGTAATGATAATCCTTGTTCTTTGATTTAGTGGCGCTGCCAGAAAAACTGTGGAATCGGTGGTGATATTAATATTAAAGGGACGGTAATCTTCGGCTACACGGTTAAATATTTCTGTTATCTGCGCATCAGTCATTCCGGATGGAGCACAATAAAGTGGCCCATTGCTGTTCCATGGTGTTCCCACAACGGTTTCTCCATCAAAATCAAGAAATATCGTTGCTTTTGCAGAAGGTAAGCTGCTTAATTTTACCTGGCTGTAAGATTGAAAAGACATCATCATCATTAGTAATAATAATATGGATAGATTCTTTTTCATGGTTTTGGATTTAGGTATTCTCGCCGTTATAGGGGAACGGTATCAGGTTTATTTTTGATTAATAATCTTCTATAAGTGCATCGGTTTTTATTTTATTCATTGCATAATTTCCGTTATTATCTTTTCTCAATTCAAAGCCATCAGCATATTTCTGATTTATAATATGGCCTATATATGAAACAGTTTTATCAGGATTAATTCTTTTCGAAATAGCTAAAATTGTATTATCTAACCCGGGAGCTTTTACGATCACACTATATAAATTATCGTATCGTTTTATAGAAGAAATTACAATTCCATTAAATGAAAAATCAGCAAAATTTATTTTTACTTTAGCGCCTTCGGATGTAGTAAATGCTTTATTCAATTCCGTTATTGGAGTTGGTAATTCCTGTGCATATCTATTAAAATAATTTTGTCGGCTGGAAGTGAGAACCTGTGCTTGTGTAGCATAAGTGGACATTATTAAAATGCACAATGCCATCACTTTGTACATGATTTTCATAGATCGGATTTTAGCGTTTTAAAAATTTTGGACAATTATAAAACGAAGAACTAATGAAAATATTTCAGATGTCAATAGAAAATATTACGGGAAATAAAAGTTGGGGAGAAGTACGCGACAAAAAGTATTAATACTGCCCGGTGCTTAGTAAAACTAACGTACACGCTTCCTGGGGGATGATTCCATTCTCTTTGGCAATAGAGGCCAGTTCTTCATTTTCAGCTCCGGGATTGAAGATGATTCGCTTTGGTTTTTGGGACAAAATATAATTATAATACTCTTTCTGGTTATTAGCATTCAGATAAAGAGTTACAGTATCTAAATTTTCAATTTTCTTTTCCTGGATACCTATCTCTACATCACTCACTTTGCCAGTATGTTTACCGATCGCTATTACGTCATGCCCATTTTCGCGAAGCTTATTTATTGCGAGATAACTGTATCGTGAAGGATTGGGAGAGGCGCCCAACACCAATGTTTTTTTATTGATCATACTTATGTGATTAAAAAACTTTTGTTTGAAAACAGAAAAATCTTTAATCTTTTATTATTTCGATTTTACAACGAATTCAAAATCTTTCTATAATAAAAAATCAAATTTCCCGTCATCGCAAATTTACTAAAACTCTTTGCCATGCGTCATTTTTATCATGCTGCGAACTACAAGAGGAAAGTGTTTTATTATTCGGATGAATAAGTCCGTGCTGCGTTCTTTACCAAATAATTTTTGAATGAATCTTCCATTTCTCAAACGCTTTTTAAAAAGTTTTTGCCATTGCAGGACGTATTGAAGTTCCATTCTTTTTCTGCTGATATTTTTTAAAAGAAAAGAATTGATACTTTCAAAAGCAATTTTAGCAGAATGGAATGCCATACTCATGCCGTTTCCGCAAAGCGGTGTTATCATGCCTGCTGCATCCCCCAACAAAATTACATGATCCTCTATCTGTGATTTTTTATCAAAACTTATTTGCGAAATAGTAACAGGTTCCGTAAATAAAAATCCAGATTCTGAAAATAGTTTTTTTAGAAAAGGATTTTTGTATAAAACATTTCTTTCCATTTCTCTTATAGAATTATTGTTCTCCTTTAAATTTTGCGCAGAAGTTAAGTAACACAAACAATATTTATCATTTTCAATTTTTGAAATACCGCAGTATCCGTTTTTAAAATTGTGCAAAGCAATTGTATCAAAAGGAAATTCAGTTTTAATATGGTATTTCACACCTATGTAATTATTAAGCTTTCCCGGTTTTTGTTTTATAAACCTGCGTTGCCATTTTATATCTAGATTACTTTTCTTACCAAAACTTCCGGCAACTACGTAAGATGTAATTTCTCCGCCATTGAATTTAACAGTAAACATTTCACCTCGAAAGACAACTTCATTTACTTTGGTTTCCTCATAAATAATTACGCCGCTATTAATAGCAATTTCTTTTAGTTTATTATCTAAAAAATAGCGACTGATTCCAAATCCGCCTGGAGCTAATTTTGTTCTAATAAAATTTCCTCCAGGTGATGAAACGATTAACTTTTTTATAATTGGTAAATTAAGTTCTGAAAGATTCAATCCTAAACTTTCAATAAATTTCCAGCTTTCCATACTAATATATTCGCCA
>DASSHD010000701.1:0-6270 GCA_035693085.1 Hanamia sp.
GAGCCGTGTAACGGGAGACTGTTACGCACGGTTCTGTGAGAGGCTTAGGTTGAAATACTTTTGCCTACTCGACCAGAGCGATTTCATTTCAAAAATGAAAAAAGAGAAATCTCTGTCATTTGTTCGTTGTTGGCAAAAAAAATCCGTGTAAATCTGTGTAATTCATAACTAAAATATAAATCCCTATTATTTGTCCTTTTACTGCACAAAATATCAACAAGACCTATCCATGTCAACTAAAAGATTTTCCGCGTAAAAAGTAACCATTAGATTTGTAACCATAGATTTTTTTTAAAAAGAATACTGTAAATAACCTTACTCAATGTCTATTTTTGAACAATTAAAACGCAATAAAATTCCCATTGCGCAAACGCATGTTTCAGATAACACGAACAACGAATTATTTTTTCAATTGCACTTCGATAGCGGGGGCGCTTACATTGAAATGACAGACGAAAACGGCAGAGAAACTGAATTTGATTACCGCCGTTTCAGCGGCATTTTGCGAAGTATTACCAAAAATATTCAATTAGCAAAAGACCGGAGCAATTTTACCATTGACTGGGAAAATCCCGATAACCGGTTATACTTACACGAACATCCTTATCTCTTGTCTCAGTTATTAGAAAGCAAATATTTTGTGAATGAGAAAATGCAAAAAATAAGGCGAGGCGAGGGGACGGCAAGCTTGAATCTTCAATTAGAAAAAACTTCAGAAAAGACTTTATCAGCAAAAATGGATTTGAATTTTCAGAACCAATCTTTTGATGATTTCAAATTTATCAATGAAGAATATGCATGGCTTTCTGAAAATAATATGGTAGTGGAAACCGCGCCTGTCGGGTCTTTCTTTGCAGGGTTACCTGTTTTTAATGTAGCGCAGCTTCCTCTGTTTGATTTGCAAAAATACCTGTCGTTGTTCTTTTCTTATGTAGAAAATGCAAAACTGCAATATGAAGGTTACACGGTAAAAAAAATACCGGAACCTTTAAAAGCCAAGCCTGCGCTTATTTTTGAAAAGGTAGATGCAGATAATTCACTCTATATGCGTATTGGACAAATAATGCCTAACACGGAAATCAATTTCCTGGATGAATACGACCTGTTCCGTTTTGCTTCAGTCAATGAAATGGAAGAGACTATTAATGTGCATCCGATAGAGCAATTGCATTTGGAAAAATATGTGGACAATATCGAAAAAACCTTAAATAAGCATGTTGAAAAGGGAAAGAAAAAAGCTGCTTCGGGCATTATCCGCGAAGAAAGCCTGCTCATCATTCCCGACAGCATTGCCTCAGAATTTATCTATCGCGATATACCTTCTCTTATTGGTGAATACGCTCTTGTTGGCAGCGAAAAATTAAAGGAGTACAAGATAAACGTGCGCCCGCCAAAGCTGAATGTACAACTGGGACATGGTATTGATTTTCTTGAAGGCAGCGTCTCGCTTGACTTTGGCGGGCAAACGGTTTCATTGCTTGACGCCATCAGCCAGTTCACCAAAAATCATTACATCTTGCTTGATGACGGAAGCCATGCTTTGGTAAATGAGCAGTACATGCAAAAGCTACAACGTCTCTTCAAAAAGAAAAAAGATAAAAAAGACACTGTGGAAATTTCATTTTTCGACCTGCCGATGGTGGAAGAACTGATAGAAGAAAAAGCTGCTTCAGAGCAATTCAGTTTTGCAAGAGAAATATTTGAAGGCTTCAATGGGCTGGCAAAAAAGAAAGCCAATCTGCCAAAGGTAAACGCTACTCTGCGTCCGTACCAACAACAGGGTTTTAAATGGTTGCAATACCTGTACGAAAACAAATTAGGTGGATGCCTTGCTGATGATATGGGGCTGGGCAAAACTTTGCAGGCTATTACCTTGCTTGCAGCTATTTACGGCAATGATAAAAAAGCACTGCCTTCATTTATTGTGATGCCAAAATCGCTTTTATTTAATTGGGAAAACGAGTTGAAACGCTTTGCGCCGCAACTGAGTTTTTATACATGGCATGGCAGCAACAGGGACATTGAAAAAGCGTGTGAATGCAATATCATTCTTACCACTTACGCCATGTTGCGCAATGAAATTGAATTGTGGAAAGAAGAAAAATTCCTTTACGCCATATTAGACGAATCTCAAGCGGCAAAAAATATTCAAAGCCAGGTGCATAAAGCAGGCTTATTGCTCAATGCCGCATACAGACTGGCTTTGAGCGGTACTCCGGTAGAAAATAATTTATCGGAATTATATGCTTTGTTTCGTTTTTTGAACCCGTCCATGTTTGGCAGCGCGGATAATTTCAACCAGAATTATTTAAACCCTATTCAAAAATATGATGATAAAAACGCAGTGCAGGAATTAAAAAGAAAAATTTATCCATTCATTTTACGCCGTTTAAAAAAAGACGTGTTAAAAGAACTGCCTGATAAAATAGAACAGACTTTGTATGTGGAAATGAGCGATGCACAAGCACGCTATTATGAGCAAAGAAGAATATTTTACAAAGAATCTATTGAGCAGCAGGTGGCGATGAAAGGCATTCAGCAATCGCAATTTTTTATTTTTCAGGCAATGAATGAACTGCGGCAAATAGCCTCTGTACCTGAATCGCAAACAGAAAACAGGATCCATTCGCCCAAACTGGAAATATTGATAGAACAAATAGAAGATGCAATTGCCAACAAACATAAAATTCTAGTATTTGCCAATTATTTATCGGCGGTCGAGTTAATCGGCGAAGAATTAGACAAGCGCGGCATTGACTTTGTAACCATGACGGGCAGCACGCGCAACAGGCAGGAACTTGTAGAGCGTTTTCAAAATGACGCCGATTGCAAAGTGTTTATCCTCACACTAAAAACCGGCGGCACGGGGCTAAATCTTACGGCGGCAGATATGGTTTTCATCTTCGACCCGTGGTGGAATAAAGCTGCCGAAAACCAGGCGATAGACAGAGCGCATCGCATTGGGCAGGATAAGAAAGTGATGAGCTACAAACTGATTACGATGAATACTATTGAAGAAAAAATATTAAAATTACAGGAAGTAAAAAGCGCGCTTTTTGAAAATATTATTTCTACAGACAGTGCATCATTAAAGGCTTTGAGTGAAGATGATATACAATTTATTTTAGGCAAATAATATTTTATAAGAATGGAAACTATTTCTGAAAAAGAACTGGCGTTGGAGTTGGAAATGAATTATACCAAAGACCCTCTTTACGAATTGTGGTATGTGCTGATTAAAGATTTTCTGGCAAAAAACATGAACAAAATCTGGGATGGGCAAAGCGCTGCTAATATTACCAGGGGGCTCAATATTGAAAAAATTCCTCAAAAAACTGAGATGGCAATCATCTGTGCCAATTTTTATACCAACAAAACGGCTGTGCTTGATTTGTATGAATCGCAGCAGGAGAGGGATAAAAAAATAATGGAGAAAGGAACGTGGCAGGAATTTATAAGCTATAAAGAATTAGAAGAAATTTATGGATATCCGGTAGTACATGCCGAAGTGCTACCAGGCAATAACTACTACAAACAAAGCTACCGGCTGGCAAAGGATAAAAGATTCAAGCAGTGGCATCCGTATGTTTATGTACGCGACAGATGGAATAACTATTATATTAACAGCGCTCAAGAATACCTCGAAGACAAAAATCCCAAATTTGTTTTTCCGGATCTTATGCGGAAGGTACTTAGCAGTGCACTTCCCAAGCCTGACGGGTATTATTTAAAGCCGGCAAAACTGCCGGAAAATGTTACTATTTTTAATGCTGAAGAAATAATTTTCAGAGAGATTCCAATCATTACTGCCTATTATTTGCAAAACAAAATAGTCTACTCTCAAAAAGGTTATCCCAATACTGCCACTGCCCGGAAGATGGTGAAGATGTTGCAACTGAAACCCTTTCCTATTGAAGGCGAAAATACACTTCGTGCACTGATGATTGCAGGATTATTTGAAGGTTTCTCAATGACATCCATTTCGGAATCCCCCCTTAATATTTTAAAACAACTTTTCAGCCGGAATTTTTTAAAAAAGCCACCCGCTCCATTTTTATTAACACATTTGAAAGGTGTCAATTATTTTTATTATCAGGATTTTAAAGGGGATGTTACTATCAACATTTTTCAAATCTTTAAAGATATGCACCCGGGAGATTGGATAACATTTGAGAATATAAAGCAGTTTGCGTCAACACATTTTATTAAGCTGGAGCCGCTTAGCGACTGGAAGATCGGCAAGCTTTCGGTTGACTTTGGAACGCAGCGTTATAACGGAAGAACAAATCAAATTACTAATACGAATGATTATATTTCTGTCCCTTACCTGGCCGGTCATATTTTTTTGTTGGCGGCGTTTGGCTTAATGGAAATATCCATTGATGAAAATCTACCTCTTCATTTCTCTTATTATGATAACCTGCAAGCCTGCTGTCTGACAGCTTTGGGAGCCTATCTCCTTGGCTTAACAAAAGATTATATCCAACCCGAAAGTGAATCGGAAACCAAACTTACTTTTGATGAAAGCAGCCCCGTTATCCGCATTGAAGGCAACATTTTGCTGGGCGATACCATGATGAATGATTATGCCATAAAAGTAAGCGGCAACCGTTATCAGTTCAGCCCCGAAAAGTTTTTAAAAAATTGCAAAACTACCAGAGACCTGGAAAACAAAATCTCACTTTTCAAACAAACTATCAATCAAAAATTGCCTGCCTTTTGGGAAAATTATTTGCAGCAATTGATAAGCAATAGTAAAGATATTCTTCCCAAAAAAAATATACTTGTATTTAAGCTACCGGCTGAAAATAAAGAACTGCACCGCATCATAGCGCAGGATAATGAATTGCGCCGCATTATCATTAAAGCTGAAGGTTTTCATATTCTTGTAGAAGAAAAACAAAGTTCTGCATTTATTAACAGGATGAAGGCGTTAGGATATTTGATTGGATAACCCGAATGAAGCTTCCCCTTTGTGGTCGTGTGTGAAAGAAACTTTTTGCAAAATAAAAGAATCCTCTTCAAACAACTTTATAAAAAAGTAGTAATCTCTACTATTTGTGCTTTTACTGTAATTAATGCTTCATGGAAACATGGGCAAAACAAAAAAAACGATTACCACAGAGGTTCGTTTTTTATTTTTTCGCAGAAAAAATCCTTCGTGATCTTCACGCCTTTGTGGTAAAAATAAAATCTTCAAGGATAAGTTGAATCTGACACCTATCGGATTTTTTTGTGACCTGAAACTATTTGCTGCATTTGTTTTCAGGAGGTACGCAAAATATCTTGTTAGAAAATGCTAAGAGTTCAGGTATTAGCCTCCTAAAAAAATATTTAACAAAGCACTAGTACTAACAACCTCTTTTTGGTATATAGTTAATGGTGCAGCGTCAATTCTCATTTTATCTGCGCTCAAAAACAACAAAAAAAATTGCTTGAAAAATAATAAAAGCATAAGACTATTACATAAATACCTTTTTGGTAAACCTTCTTTTGAGGAGAAAGTGAAGGTAGAAAAATGGTATGAGGATATAGATGAAAGCCGAGATGTTGCCGGTGAAGATGAACTTTTACAAATAAAAGAACAGGTCTATCAGCGTACCTGGGATAAATTGAGTCCCCGCGGAATATTGATTCCCTTTTATAAAAAGTCTTTCTTTCGGGTGGCAGCGGCTGCGGTGGTGGCTGCATGTATTACGACCGCTTATTTTTTGTTTTTGAATAAACCAAGACCTGCCACAACAATTGCAAAAGTACATGCACCTGCTTTAATAAATGATGTAGCTGCACCTGTCGCTAATAAAGCCATACTGACTCTTGGTAATGGTAAAACTATCATACTTGATAGTGCGGCAAATGGCTCCCTGGCCCAACAAGGCAATGTAGTTGTGTCTAAATTGAACAAGGGAAAGATCGTTTACAATCCTGACAATAGTGGCGCGTCCAGAATTCAATATAATACACTAACAGTGCCTAAAGGAAGCAAGCCGGTGCAGTTGGTTTTGGCAGATGGCAGCGAAGTATGGTTGGACGTCGCCTCATCTATTACTTATCCTACTGCATTTGCAGGAAACGAGAGAAAGGTGGAAATAACAGGCGAGGCTTATTTTGAAGTGACTCACAATGAAGCGAAGCCATTTATAGTGCAAAAAGGAGATGTGAAAATTAAGGTACTGGGCACCCACTTTAATGTGAATGCTTATGATGATGAAAATTCATTGAAAGTAACACTTCTCGAAGGCGCTGTAAAGGTTGAAAGACATGGAAACG
>DASSHD010000702.1:0-2758 GCA_035693085.1 Hanamia sp.
AAAAAATATGTATTAAACATAGTAAAAAAAAGAGAAACGCACCGGCAGAATTATTTACAACAGACAAGGAAATATTACTAAATGATCCCGGGATAAATGTAATAGTTGAAATGATTGATGATGCAGATGCAGCTTACGAAATTGTAAAGAAAGCATTCATAAATGGGAAATCTGTTGTGAGCGCTAATAAAAAAATGATTGCTGAACATTTGCCTGAATTTTTGGAATTAGAGCAGCGAACGGGCGCTTCATTCCTTTACGAAGCAGCTTGCTGCGCTTCAATTCCCGTGATACGAAATCTTGAAGAATATTATGATAACGATCTTTTACATTCTATCAATGCTGTGGTGAACGGGTCAACCAATTACATTCTTACCAAAATGTTTGAAGAAAAGCTTTCATTTAAAAACGCATTGGTACAGGCACAGCAATTGGGCTATGCAGAAAGCGATCCTGCATTGGATGTAGAAGGTTTTGATGCATTAAATAAATGGACATTTTTATTGACTCATGCCTACGGCATTTTACCCCGGCAAAATGAGCTATGTTTTACAGGGATACAAAATATAACGGCCGAGGATGCACAGCAGGCAGAGAAAAAAGAGTGTGTTATAAAATTAGTGGCTTCGGCAAAAAAATTAATTAACGGAAAAGTGGCGGCTTATGTATTGCCTCAATTTGTAAAAAAAGAGGATCAACTGGCATTTATTAAAAATGAATACAACGGAGTAGTTATTGAAAGTTCATTTGCTGACAAACAGTTTTTTTATGGAAAAGGCGCGGGAAGTTTGCCAACTGCATCAGCGGTATTGAGTGATATTTCTGCATTGCGCTACGATTATAAGTATGAATATAAAAAATTGTACCATCATAAGCCGAATGAACTTACAAATGATTTTTATGTAAAAACTTATGTTGGGTTTACCGATTGGGATCATATCCGGAAAGATGATTTTGAAAGTATAGAAGAATGGCATTCTAATGAGCAGATCAATTATCTTGTTGGAATTATCCATTTCAGTAAACTACAGGAAAACGATTGGTGGAAAAAAAATAATGTATCGCTCATACTTACTTCGGATCCAATTATTGAATCGTTAGATATTGTAAAATTGAAAAAGAGGAGCCTTGTGCTCGCCGGGTTTTCCGGAAGCCATAGTTAGATTAAACACAATTTATTTTATTGGCCGATTTTCAAAAATCTCTTTTGTATCAAATCAAGTTGAGCATTGGTAAGATGTGAAGTTTGTTTAAGTACTCTGATAAAATAAGCTACTTCATCCGGTTTTACAGGACATCCCACGTTATTTCCGGTTACCTTTCCATCGTCAGAATGTAATCTTGAATCAGCAAGAAATTTTCCATTCTTATCAATAATAAACCAGTAAGGAATTCCCTGTTGATCACCGTGATATTGGGTTAGAAGTACAGGAGCGCCTGGGTTTTCAAGGTTCTTTTTATCGGCGCTTTCATCTACCGTGAGGTGTTTTATCACATAATTTTTATCAAAAAAAGATTTAATGGAATTGTCATTCATGGCGGTATCCATCCTGTGGCACCAGACACACCATGATGCATGAAAAATGACAAAAATATTTTTATGGGTTTTTGCCGCGTCAATTTTTGCTTCTTTAATGATCTGATTTGCGGATGCAGGTTTCGTTTGTGAACTCGCATAAGTAATCGAAAAAAATAGAAATAGAAAGATCGCGAAGTGTTTAGTTATTTTCATTGTGAAAAATATTTTCTCAATTTATTGCTTTTATTATGTATCGGCAAATTTCCATTCGTAAAGGTTGCCAACCTTTAAAAATTATTCGAACTTAAATGATATTCATTGAAGGTTGGCAACCCTTTTATAACCGGAACTTTTTGTAAAAAGTTGGAATAAAACAGGCTGGTTTACTTCGCACATCGTACATTTGTTTTAAATGACGTCTTCATCTTTCACCTATAATAAACCAAAAGTTTTACAGGCTCTGCGGTTTCATTTTTTTAACAGAAATGAAATAAAGATAATGATTGTTGTGGTAAATGTTTTTGCCATATTTGCTGCCGTATTATACTATACCGGCAAGGTTTCCCCGCTTGCATTTTTATTTAGTTCCACTCTCTGGTTTACTTTGATGATAGCCTTTTGGTGGGTATTGCCTTCCATTATATATCGTAAGGCAGCTACATTTAAAGACCATTTTAAAGTAAGTTTTGAGGATCAGCATTTTTTTCTTGAAAATGAACGCGGAAGCCGTAGCTGGCCATGGAAAGATTTCAGCAGTTTTTTAGAAAGTACCAATTTTTTTCATTTATATTTCAATAGCCGGTCGTTTTTTTTAATTCCCAAAAGCGCTTTCAATAAAGATGACTTGTATGAAATAAGAAAACTTTTGAAAGAAAAAATAAAGAAGTAATAATAATTTGCTTAGTTCTGTTTTTGGATTCAATGCAGGATATGCAATTGCTTTAGTGGCTTTACTTTTCATTTCAATAATATGGTTCTATCGTTTACAGAAAATGAATGTCAATGTCTCAAAAAACTAAACTGTTTTCTTTTATCTATTTTATTGTTTTTCTTGCACAACTTTATGCTGAGTATATTCATAGTGATTCCCTCCGTGTTGTATCCAAACCTTTAATCGTAATAATTCTTTTAGCCTGGATTTATTCAGCAACCAAACTTTCAACGCATTTTCATAAAAACATTTTCGCGGGTTTGGTTTGTGCTTGGATCGGGGATGTTTTATTGATGATGCAATCAGGT
>DASSHD010000703.1:0-5653 GCA_035693085.1 Hanamia sp.
TTTTCAAATAATTCTTCACCGGAATAATAAGAAACAATGTATTCATATCTTTCAAAAGTGGCAACGATGGTTGCAATTTCTTTTTTATTTAACTGTAAAGTAATTTCCAAAAACCCGGGAGCAGGATGTGGTGATACATTAAGGTGAAAAATAGTAGCGCCATCACTCTCTACTATACTATTGATTTCTGAAATTGCAAAACGGGAGCGTTCTATTTCCAATACTATCAATGCACCATATTCAGAAGATCCACAAAAATTACTAATTGCATTGATCAGGGCATTTGAAGAAATAGTGCCCAACAATTCGTTGTTTTCATTAACAACAGGAATCACATTCGTGTGGTACAAATTATGAATGGTTGCTGCTTTTAAAAAAAAATTATTCGCGTTTATAGCAGCAGGGATAAAATTTGCCTGAAAAACTTCCAGCCTTGCGTCTTTATTTTCTTCATCAATAATATCTGGTTCGCTGATAAGTCCTAAAAAAACTTCTTCAGAAATTACAGGAAGATAAGCAGTCTTAAAATCAATCATTAATTGTAGTGCTTTTGCTACCGTATCCTGCAACTGTAAGGTTGGGTATAAATTATCAGCAAGCTGTAGTGTTGTCATTTTCTTTAATTTTTTGCTTCATGTAAATGTACAATTATAAGAAAGACAATAAAAACTAACTAATTGTTGCAGCGCCTACTTTTAATTTTGAAAGAAAGGCTCCAAGAATCTGGTTAAATTCGCCAGGAACTTCCATCATGGGTGCGTGTCCGCATTTATCAATAAAATGCAATTCACTGTTGGGAATCAGTTTATTAAATTCTCTCGCTACAAATGGCGGAGTAATGGTATCATTATTACCCCAGATAAGACATGTGGGTTGCTTTATTTGATTTAATTCATTACCAAGATTATTTCTTATGGCCGATTTAGCTAAGGAAATAATCTTAATCACTTTTATCCGGTTATTAGTTATTTCAAAACATTCATCTACGAGTTCATCGGTTGCCATCGCCGGATCGTAAAAAGTAAGCTGGGTTTTTTTACGGATGTATTCTTTATTACCCCGTTTGGGATAACTATCGCCCATTCCGCTTTCAAATAATCCTGAACTGCCGGTAAGTATTAACGACTTTACTCTTTCGGGATTTTTTAATACATACACAAGAGCCACATGCCCTCCCAAAGAATTACCGAGCAAATGAATATGATTGTATCCGCGAACTTCCACAAATTTTTTTACAAATTTCTGTAATCCTCCTACAGTAGTATGCAAAAGATCAAGATCGAAAAGAGGAAGCATAGGTACAATCACCTTGTTTGTCTTTCTAAAATATTCAATAAGATGAGAGAAATTACTTAGCGCTCCAAACAACCCATGCAGTAATAGCAGTGGTTCTCCCTCTCCCTCTTCAATAAATTTGAATTTCCCGTCTTGTATTAATTGATATTCCATCGTGTATAAGTCCGGCAACTTTTGATGCCGGCTAATTATTGCTAAAATAAATGTTTCTGTTCAAAAAATCAGCTAAATAATATTTTGTTGCATTTTAAGTTGCTAAATTATGGCCTAATTTTTCAAAAAAAGTTTGGAGCTGTGAAAATAAATCTTTAAACACAGGGATAATTTTACCAAGATTGTCAATCACTTTTGGCCCCCATGGCGCTACGTAATCATGCACTGAAGATTCAGCAATTGTTTCTTTTTTTATAAGGAACGTCTTTTCAGCAAAAAACAATATAACACTGAAAATAATTGTATAGATAATAATATAAAAAACAATACCTCCCAATTTATCGAGCCAGCCAAGCATAGCAAAACTGACAGTTTTTTTTATGATACGCGCACCAATGTTCACTATAAATGCAACTACAATAAAAATCAAAACAAATGAAATTACCGGTAACCATCTGGCATAACTACTTCCTGTCGTTTCAAAACGATGAGCTACTACCGTTGAAAGTTTTAGCGCGGCTGCCAGGCCAATGATAAAAGCAAGAAATGAAAATACACCAACAACAATTCCTTTGCTGAATCCTTTGAAAATAGCTAAAATCATTATTATATAAAAGGATATATCTATTACCATTGGTGTACTTGAGGATTGAAAATTGAGAATTAAAAATTGAAAATGGATAACCAGTAAACCAACCTACCGGTAGGCAGGCAAACAAATATTGCAGATTTCCAATTAATAAAATAGTCAACTAACCTTCCGGCAGCTACCGTGACAGCAGCCCCTTCACAATTGCCGCAATCGTTTTTCCATCAGCCTTACCAGCCAGTTGCTTATTAGCTATTCCCATTACTTTGCCCATATCAGCAGATGATGAAGCTCCGGTTTCAATAATAATTTTTTCGATTACTTCTTTCAATTCTTTTTCATCCATTTGTTTTGGCAAAAATTTTTCGATTACTTCTACTTCTTCTTTTTCTTTTACAGCAAGGTCTTCGCGATTTTGCTTTTCATAAATTTCCAATGAGTCTTTGCGTTGCTTTACCAATTTTTGAAGCAATTTAATCTCTTCTTCTTCTTTTACTTCGCCACCCGCTCCCTCCGCAGTTTTTGCGACAATGATAGCGGCTTTAATGGCACGCAAAGCGCGTAAAGATTTCTCATCTTTGGCCAGCATTGCTGTTTTCAGATCGGCCATTACTTTTTGTTCTAAGGACATAATTGTAAATTAAATAGTTATAAAATTAGCAAATTGGCTTTTTATTGCCCGGCATTCTCTTTTGCTACAAACTTTTTATGAAAATCATTGGCAAATTTTTTGATTTCACCAGCTAAATCTTCGTGCCTGGTAGCTCTTTGAAAAGTATCTGCCATAGTAACAAAAATCTGGAAATAAAAATCGGCCATTTCATCTGTCATCATATCTTTTGTCCAAAGGTCAATTCTCAGAGCCGATTTATCGGCACTGTCCCAAAATGCCAAAACCATCGCTTTGGCTACCTGTGTGGAATCAGCACTGCTTTCAGAAGCGTTCCATTTTATTTGCTGTGGCACTTTTTCTGCATCAAGCAAAACATTGATATTTATATTCGATTCTGTCATAATTGGATGCAAATTTAGTACTATTGTTCTTTACTAAATGATACCTGCATTTAACCTTTCTTTAACCCTGTAACAAATACATTTGCCAACTTAATTATCTTTATGAAGAAAATTGTTTTTGTAGTTATCAGTTGCTTATTTTTTTCCATGGCATTTTCTCAGGATTCAATACCCCCTGCTTCTACAAATACTAAAAAAATCAATCTTACCAATCGTCCCGGAGATCATATTATGATCCAGCTTTCATCGGATCATTGGATGTCTATGCCGGATAGTATTGGCAGCCACCAAAAGGGACTTTCAAGAGGCTTCAATATTTATTTTATGTACAATAAGCCATTTAAAAATTCTCCTAATTATAGCCTGGGAATTGGTCTGGGTATCAGTACAAGTAACATGATCTTTAAGAAAATGAACGTGGACTTAAATGCTACTTCGGCAACACTTCCATTTACCCATTTGGATTCTACTAATCATTTTAAAAAGTATAAATTAGCTACTTCTTATCTTCAGGTTCCCATCGAACTAAGATATTTTGCAAAGCCGGACCATCCTAATAAAAGTTTGAAAGCAGCAGTAGGGTTGAAATTTGGAACTCTTGTGAATGCGCACACCAAGGGTAAAACCCTTCAGGATAAAAATGGCCAAAACTTAAATAACTATACCGAAAAAGAAAACAGCAAACGATTTATTGATGGTACCCAAATTATGGCAACTGCAAGAATTGGTTATGGTATTTTCTCCCTCTTTGGCTCTTATCAGTTAAATACAATCTTAAAGTCAGGTTTCGGCCCGAATATGAGATTATTGCAGGTAGGTATCACTATCAGCGGATTATAGAATCCTTACATTTTTATATCTCTTTTGATAATGGTCTTTTAATTTACTTTTAAAAAAAAACGGATGGATTATTTTTGCCATCTAAAGCCTTTTTCATTTGATCGAAAAAAAAATTAATTACAATTCAAAAGTAAATGCTGTTCTGGTAGCAGTAATTCAGCAGGGACAAACAGAGCAACTTGTAAATGAATATCTTGAAGAGTTAAAATTTTTAGCTGAAACTGCAGGTGCTGTTACACTTAAAATATTTACGCAAAAGCTGGATCATCTCAACAGCCACACTTTTGTAGGTAAAGGGAAACTTGAAGAAATTAAAAATTTCACTCAAAGAAAAAAAGTTGATCTGATTATTTTTGATGATGAACTTACAGGATCGCAAATTACCAATATTGAAAAGGAATTAAAAATAGCAGTCATTGACAGAAGCGATTTAATCCTCGATATTTTTGCTTCTCGGGCTAAGACTGCACAGGCAAAAGTGCAGGTAGAATTAGCGCAATATCAATACATTTTACCACGATTAAAAGGAATGTGGAAACATCTTGAAAGGCAAGGTGGTGGCATAGGAAGCCGTGGTCCCGGCGAAACAGAAATAGAAACTGACAGGCGTATTGTAAAAGATAAAATAAGCCTCTTGCGAAAACGTCTTTCCGAAATAGACAAGCAATCATTTACCCAAAGAAAAGAACGTAGCGAATTTATAAGAGTTGCTTTAGTGGGTTATACTAATGTTGGGAAATCAACCATTATGAATTTGTTGAGCAAAAGCGATGTTTTTGCAGAAAATAAATTGTTCGCCACTTTAGATACAACTACACGCAAAGTAGTTTTTGGCCATACGCCTTTCCTTTTGAGCGATACAGTTGGATTTATCAGAAAACTTCCTCATCATCTTATTGAAAGCTTTAAAAGTACTTTGGATGAAGTGCGCGAAGCAGATATTTTGTTACATGTTGTAGATATTTCTCACCCGAAATATGAAGATCAGCTTGCTGTTGTAAATAAGACTTTGCAGGAATTAAAAAGCTTTGAAAAACCGGTTATTACTGTATTTAATAAAATGGATCAATATGAAAAGAATACTTTTGACCAATGGCTGGAACCCATAGTAAAGCAACAATTGCTGGAAGAATTGAAACAAAGATGGAAGCAACAAACCCAGGGTAATTGTGTTTTTATTTCTGCCACAGAAAAAACAAATATTGCTGAATTAAGGCAAGTAGTCCTCAACCAGGTAAGAAAATTATATCAATTAAAGTATCCTTACAAAGCCGAATTTTTTTATTGATGGAGAAAAATGAAAACTGGATAAAAATTGCCAGCTCAAAAGATGAAATACGTTTTAGAAATAATGATATCGCAAAAGTAAAAGTTGCAGGTAAAGAAATTTGTGTAATTCAAACATCCAACGGGTTAAAAGGTTGTAATGCTTATTGTCCTCATGCAGGCGGTAAGTTGTCTAAAGGGTTTCTGGACAATAAGGGAAATATTATTTGCCCGGTCCACCATTATCGTTTCAATTTAATCAATGGAAGGGATACAAACAATGAAGGATATTTTTTAAAAATTTACAAAGTAGTAGAAAATGAAGACGGCATCTTTGTTGGGTTAGAAAAATGATAAATATCTCCGTTACAAAGCCACTACCATCCGGAAGTCAAAAAAGATAAATAGCCCATATTACCTTTGAGGTGACAAAACTTCATAAATATATGGGACTATTTACACGCAATAAAAGTAACAAGAAGCCAATCATAAAAC
>DASSHD010000704.1:0-7815 GCA_035693085.1 Hanamia sp.
CGTTTTTTATTGCTCCGGCTCTTTTTAATTTTTTAAAGTGTCTTTAATTCTAAAAAATAAATTTACTTTACAAATAACTAATTTTCTGTAAATGAAACCAAAGATTGCTTTTGTTACCGGTGGTTATTCCGGCGAAGCCGAAATATCTTATCTATCGGCTAAAACAATTGAAAAAAATATTGACCCGGAAAAGTTTGACTCCTATAAAATAGACATTACACCAAAAGGTTGGTTTTATCAATCTATCGAAGGGGAAAAAATTGAAATTGATAAAAATGATTTTTCACTTTTGATCAACAACAAGAAAATAAATTTCGATGCGGTTTTAATTGGTATTCATGGTACACCCGGAGAAGATGGAAAGCTGCAGGGATATTTTGATATGCTGCATCTCCCATACACTTCATGCGACTGTGCGATTTCTGCGCTTACATTTAATAAAAGATACACAGTTGCCGTTGCTTCATTTGCAGGAATAAAAGTCGCTAATTCTGTTTTATTATTTAAAAGTAATTATCAAAGCCCGGATGAACAGGTTAAAAATCTGAAATTCCCTGTATTTGTAAAACCCAATAATGGCGGGTCAAGCATAGGAATGAGTAAAGTAAATTCACCTTCAGAAGAATTAGGCATCGCCATAGAGAAAGCATTTAAAGAAGACGAGCAGGTGCTGGTAGAGGAATTTATCAAAGGCAGAGAATTTACTATCGGCGTTTTTAAATCCAAAGGAAAAATAATTCCTTTGCCTATAACAGAAATAATCACAAAAAAAGAATTTTTTGACTACGAAGCAAAATACCTTGGTGCGAGCCTTGAAATTACACCGGCAGAAATAGATGAAAACCTTTCGGAGCTAATAAAAAAAGAAGCTGTAAAAATTTATCAAATCTTTAATTGCAAGGGAATAGTACGCATTGATTTTATATATAATGAGGAGGAAGGATTGCCTTATATGCTGGAAATAAACACAGTACCTGGTCAAACAGAGGCGAGCCTTGTGCCACAGCAGATCAGAGCAATGGGCTGGAGCCTCATGGATTTTTATACCACATTGATCGAAGAATGTTTACCTGAATAATTTTATTAAATTGCACCACTTTATTTTTCATTCATTTATCCAAAGTGTTCAAATTTATAACAAGACAAAGCTTTATCGTAAATCTCCTCATAGCAATTGCTTTGGTTTTACTCATGGGATTTATATTTTTTCTATCGCTTGGATGGATCACTCATCATGGTGAATCTCTGAAAGTACCTTCTGTTACAGGCATGAACGTAGATAGCGCAGTTCAACTTTTGGAAAAACAAGGATTTGATGTTGACGTTACAGATTCATTGTACAATGACAGTATTGCATTAAATACTGTAAAAAAACAATTGCCTGATGCTAATGCTACGGTGAAAGTAAATCGCACGGTTTTTTTGAATATAAATCCTACAACTTTGCCAATGGTGGAGATGCCCAAATTAGATGGCTTAAGCTTCAGGTTTGCTTTAGATAAGCTTAATAAAAATCATTTGAAATTAGGCGATACTACTTATCATCCAAGCTTCATGAAAGGATCTATCCTGGCGCAAAATTATAAAGGAACAAAAATTGCCGCCGGCACAAAGATAAGATGGGGATCGTCTATAGACCTTGTTATAGGTGGTGGCCTGGAAGCAGAAAAAATTCCTGTACCAGATTTAACGGGGGTAACAGTATCAGATGCAAGAAATATTCTCAAAGACAAAGGTATTCTGCTTGCAGCAATACTTACTTCAGGAACTGTAACTGATACTGCAAACGCATTTATTTTCAGGCAGAATCCCAGTGCTTTTAACTCTGATAATTCCCCGGCTTATATTCAACCCGGTCAGACAATGGATATTTGGATACAGACAGATCGCCCGATAATTGATAGTTTAAATATAAACCAATAATTCTTATGAAAAACATAACACCTGAAGAGGTAAAACAAAGAATGGATGCAGGGGAAACTTTGCATCTTGTAGATGTGCGCCAGCCGGAAGAAAACGCAGAATTCAATATTGGCGGCATTCTATTACCATTAGGAAAGATACAAAGTATGGAAACGGAAGATATTGATGATTTAAAAAATGAAGAAGTAATTTGTTATTGTCGCAGTGGCAACAGAAGTGGGACTGCTGCCTTATTTTTGGAGCAAATGGGATTTACAAATACAAAAAATTTAACTGGAGGAATGCTGGCATGGAGGGAAAAGTTTAAAGTTTAGCTTGCCGCAGATTACACTCCTGCCTTATGACTCGTTCCGTTGGCTATCCTTCTCCACTATTTTTGTCTTTATTTTCTAAAATTAATTTACAGTAAAACAACTTTTATTGGTAATTTTTATTTTACGAAGTAGTAAACAACTCAATTTTACATCTAATCATAGTGTGCAAATCTTTGTCGCAGAAAACTAACATTATCCGTGGTGCCGGCCTGAGATGCTGACTACTTCAAAAAACAAACGCTCTTTAACTCTTTAAATGATACGCCTTTGGTTTTGTAAATGTTCGCAAGCCCGCATGAGAAAGGGTTACACCAATCCCTGAATGTTTTCTTCCGCTCCAGGGCAATGCAGCGCTTACACGGTCACAGCAATTCCAATAGCCTGTTCCTGCATTTATTTGCTTCAATACTTTTTCAGCTCTTTCGCGGCCACTGCTATAAACGGAAGCTGTTAGCCCATAATCTGTATCCTGCATTAATTGAATAGCTTCTTCATCATTTTTCACTTTCATAATGCCAATAACAGGCCCGAAGGATTCTTCCTTCATAATACTCATATCATGGTCCGCATTTGTAACAACTGTGGGTTCAAAAAAATAACCTTTGCGGCTAATACGATTACCACCGGTTTCAAGCACAGCGCCTTTTTGCAAAGCGTCTTTTATTTGTTGCTCCAGAATAAAAATTTGTTCTTTTCGGCTTAAAGGCCCGATATAAATTCCTTCTTCTGTTGGCAAACCTATCCTCCATGATTTTACTTCTTTTATAAATTCATCAATAAAATTTTCGTAGATCTTTTCATGCACATACACTCTTTCCACAGAGCAGCAACTCTGCCCATTATTATAAAAAGCACCGTCCGCCGTGGCTGCGGCAACTCCTTTTATATCTGCAACATCATCTGCTATATACAAAGGGTCTTTACCTCCTAATTCGCACTGGCAGGGAACCATTTTTGGAGCTACTTTTTCATAAATATATTTTCCTGTTTTGTAAGACCCTGTAAAAAAATAACCGTTAAAAGGAAGTTCCAAAAGTAATTCACCAACATCTTTAGCTCCAACAGCAATATGGAAAATATTTTCGGGTAAGCCTGCCTGTTGTAGTAAGTGTTCAATTTCTAATCCGGTAAGAGTAGCATATTCCGAAGGTTTGTACATCACTGCATTACCTGCAAGTAAGGCCGGCACAAAAACATTGATCCCAACGAGGTAAGGATAATTCCATGCTGAAATATTACAAATTACACCAAGTGGTTCATAAGAAATTTTTTCTTCTAATCCGTTTTCAATGTTCATTGTTTCATCGGATAAATATCTCTCTGCATTTCCGGTAAGCCATTTAATTCTTGCTATTGCGCCGTTTATTTCATTTCGTGATTGCTGCAAAGGTTTCCCTACTTCCTGTGTAAGAACAAGTGCAAGATGTTCTGTATTTTCTTTGAGTAGCATACAAAACCGTTGAATAATATTTACTCTTCCTTCTAATGGAATTTTGTTCCAGCCTGGTTGAGCGGCTTGCAATAAGTGAAACTTCTTTTCAACACTTTCCTTTGTATCTTCTTTAATTTCACTAATAATTTCTTCTGTTGCAGGATTAATGATTCTCATAAAATTATTTATTGTTTGTTTTCACGGACAGCATCTAAGAAGCTTCCTTTAATTTTTTTTACAAAACTACTTTCCTGGTTGGCCATTCTTTCCGGATGCCATTGAACCAACATCATATATGATTTCCCTTCAGGTTCTTTTCTTTCCATTCCTTCTATGATTCCATCCGGCGATAATGCATTTACCACCAACCCAAATCCTGGTATATCTACACTTTGATGATGAGCGCTGTTGATAAGGCCTTCCTCCTCTCCTGTTATTTTATATAAAAGTGAATTCGGATCAACATCCACCAGGTGTTCCCTGTCATTTCCTTCTTTAAATTTTGCATGATTAAATTTTCCAAATGAAGGAATATCCGGTAGCAATACGCCGCCGAAATAAACATTTGCAAATTGCAATCCCCTGCAAATCCCCAATAATGGCTTTTGATTTTCCTCTGTGTGCTGCATTATTTTCCATTCAAATTCATCTCTCTTTTCATCAATATCATTAGGGGCAGAGTAAGCAAGAAAACCGGGCTGGTGATACAATTGAGGATTAATATCGCATCCGCCCGATAAAATGATTCCATCACATTTTTCTATTTCATTAATATTATTCAGGTAATAGCTCAGTTTAATTATTTCCACACCAGGTTCATCTTTTATCCAGTTTTCATAATTAGAATAATTAGAACCCTCACTTATTCCAATAACTATTTGTTTCATCACCGTTTGTTTAAAATTAAAATTAGTTCATTTTTCTTTTTCCCATTTTAATTAACACCCTACTTATAAATACATTACCTCTTATCGCACAAACGTTCAACTAAACAAATAAGTAATTCGTGAAAATTAGTGGAATTCCCGCCTGAAAGTCTTCATTCGGGCAGGCATGGCTTCTTTCTTAAAGCGCTTCCAAATAAAGTTGTTTAAAATCTTCCCTGCTTACCGGTTTCGGATTATTTGGATGTGCAAAATCAGCAAAGGCAAGATCAGCCAAGGTTTTAATATGTTCATTCTTTACACCAATATCTCTTAATTTATGTGGAATATTTATTTTTGAATTTAGATCAAATAAAAATCTTACAACAGCCTCCCCCGTCTCTTCTTTGAGTTCTAATGTTCTTGCCATTCGTTTGAATTTATTTTCAAACCCTTCAATATTAAATTGCATGCCATAAGGAATATTCACAGCATTGGCAAGTCCATGGTGAGTGTCAAGCAATGATGAGAGCGGATGCGCCAGTGAATGCACAACTCCCAGTCCTTTTTGGAATGCAACAGCGCCCATCAATGAACCAATGAGCATTTTGGTTCTTGATTCCAGATCAGGATTGTTCACGGCCTTTTCAATTGATTGGCTAATCAATCGCATCCCTTCCAGCGCAATGCCATCACACATTGGATGATACATCTTTGCAAGAAAGGCTTCCATATTGTGAGTCAATGCATCCATGCCGGTAGCGGCTGTAACAAAAGAAGGTAATTCCATCGTTAATAGCGGATCAGCATAGACGATTTTAGCCATCAACTTTGGCGAAAACAAAATTTTCTTTTGATGTGTTTCATCATCGGCGATGATAGCGCTCCGTCCTACCTCACTTCCGGTACCGGCTGTAGTGGGAATAGTAATAAAATGAGGCACATCATTAGTTACATATATATCGCCGCCAACCAGGTCATCATATTTAAAAAGATCTTCCCGGTGATTTATTCTCAACACAATCGCCCTGGCTACATCAAGGGAAGCGCCACCGCCAATGCCGATGATAGCGTCTCTTTTCGTATCATCATATACATCTGTTCCTTTATAAACATCTGATTTTACAGGGTTTTTGTGAATATCAGAAAATACTTCACCCGAAATATTTTTCTTTTTCAGGTCGCTGATAATTCCCTTAAAAAAAGACAATTCCGCAACTGTTTTGTCAGTCACAATCAACGGATTTTTCAGATTATTTTTTACCAGATAATCGCCTAACTCTTTACTGGAACCGGCTCCAAAGCGAATTGTTGTTGGAAAGTTGTATTGATAAATTTGATTGTTTTGCATGCTAATGATATTAATTAAAATAAATGCTCAATGCTCAATGCTCAATGCTCAATGTTCAATGTTCAATGTTCAGTTAAATACACAACACTCTAATGTTTAAGAGTCAGTGAAAACAGTTTAATACCTAATGTCTTACTTTTTATTACGGTTATTTGTAGCTGTATCAATGCTTTTTGCAACTATTGCAATTAATTCCTCCGTTTCCTTAAGTATATTGTCCAACTTTGAAATGGGTTTTATCATTTCCTTTTTCAGGATTATTTTCAAAGCTGTCCGGCATTCTTTTAACTCCTTCAAAACAACAGCCATCTTATGAATAAAATCATTACGGGATTCAGCCCCTTGCACTTCACCATAATTAAATGTTGGGGAGTGACCGGATCTTATTAACTGTCCTGCAATATAATTTCCTGCCCTAGTGTTAGGCAAAGCTTCAACTACATCTATCATACGACAAGTAAAATCAACAAAACGATCCTCTAAATCAAACTTTCCTTTTTCCATAAATTATGATTTTTATTCAAAATGTTGTCTTTTCATTGAGCATTGATCATTGAAAATTGATCATTGAAAATTTGATTTAAATGATTTCAAAGTACCTTCTATACTCCCAATCGGTTACAGCTTTCAAATGTTGCCGCCATTCCCATTCGCGGGTTTGGGTGAAATGTTCCACAAATTTTTCTCCCAAAATTTCTTTCGCCACTTTTGATTCCTTCATCATTTGTGTCGCTTCATTCAAAGTTTTGGGGAGTGTTCCGTTTGAAAAATCTCTGTATCCATTTCCTTTTGTAGCAGGTTGTTTCAATTTTAATTTATTTTTTATTCCGTACAAACCCGAAGCAAGTGAAGCTGCCATCGCCAGGTAAGGATTCACATCCGAACCTATTACTCTTGTTTCGAGTCGGCATGATTTACTGGTGTTAGCTAAGACACGCAATGCAACTGTCCTGTTATCTGTTCCCCAGGTGAGTGTAGTAGGCGCCCACGCTCCTTCCACCAATCTTTTATAACTATTAATAACAGGAGCATACATTGGCAATATTTGAGGAAGACAAAATAATTGGCCTGCGATATAATTCTTCATCAACCCACTCATTTTTTGAGAATCTTTATCATCATAAAATAAATTTTTCTTACCATTTATATCCCATAAACTTTGATGTACATGTCCACCGCATCCCGGAAGGTTTTCATTTATCTTAGCCATAAAAGTAGCCATACAGCCATCCTTATACGCAATTTCTTTTACTGCTGTTTTAAATAGAACTGCCCTGTCGGCAGCTTCTATAATTTCAGAATAAGTAATGGCGGCTTCGTAAGTTCCCGGACCGGTTTCTGTATGCAAACCTTCCAGGGGTATATCAAATTTTTTGAGCAATTCAAACAAGTCAGAAAAAAATGTATTCTTCAATGAACTGCGCAATATAGAGTAGCCAAACATCCCCGGGGTAAGAGGAGTAAGATCTTTAAACTGTTTATCGCATGAGGTTTGAGGGGTTTCTGCAAAATTGTACCACTCGAATTCCTGTGAAAAAAATGGCAGGTAACCATGACCGTCAGCCTCTTTCAAAACTTTCCTCAATAATTGCCTGGGGCAGACCGGTGAAGGCTGGCTTTTATTATCCATCATTTCACCCAAAAAAAAAGGAACATCATTTTCCCACGGAATTTTTCTGAAAGTTGACAAATCAATTTTCGCCGGAGCATCCGGATAACCGGTATGCCAGCCTGTATAGGTAACATTGTCGTAAGCCACATCATTGGCATCCCATCCAAAAATAACATCGCAAAAGCCGGTATGAGAATTTATAACAGAAAGGAATTTTTCTGTCGAAATATATTTTCCCCGAAGGATACCATCAATATCAGTAAGTGCAATTTTCACTTTCCCTGATGGATGGTCTTTTACGTATTGGAGGATTTCTTTAG
>DASSHD010000705.1:0-2486 GCA_035693085.1 Hanamia sp.
ATGGAATATTTACCATTCTTACCGGGCTAATGCCGAATTGGTGGGGAGTTATTATTTGCAGGTTTTTAAGTGGTTTTGGCGTGGGCGGTGTATTAGTTATAAGCTTAATTCTGATAAGTGAAGTATGGCCCCGGCGCAGTAAAGCAGTTTTTATTGGCATTTTATCAATCGCTTTTCCTGTAGGTATTTTTTCCGCAGGATTGATCAATTATATGGTTGCTTCATGGCGGCAGGGATTCTGGATTGGTTTGATTCCCTTTATCATTGCTATATCCGGTATCTGGCTTTTAAAAGAATCTGAGAAATGGCAAATCCTCCAGGCAGATAGAATAAAACCTGGAATAATAAAAGTTACTTTGTTTACAAAGGAACATCGCCGTGAGCTAATTGTTGGCTCTATTACTTTCGGTTCCATGCTTATTGGCATGTGGGCTATTTTTTCCTGGCTTCCTACATGGATTCAAAGTATTACGGTAACAACAGATGCACAAAAAGAAAGAAGTTTGGGTATGATGTTTATGGGTATGGGTGGCTTAACCGGAGGTTTTTTATCTGGATGGTTAGTTAACCTTGCAGGCATTCGAAAATCAATGCTGATCTGCTTTTCTGTATGTACTGTATTTTCTTTTATATTGTTTAAAACAAACCTGTCATTTACGGGAATTGTTTATTCGGAAATCGCAATCCTGGCTTTATTCTTTGGCGCCAGCCAGGGAGTATTATCTGTGTACATACCACATTTATTTCCGACCGGAGTGCGCGCCGCAGCCACAGGTTTTTGCTTTAATATAGGAAGATTGTTCACGGCTTCAGCAGTTTTGTTTATAGGCATATTGGTAACCACATTAGGAGGATATGGTAATGCGATTTTTATTTTCTCGTTGGTATTTGTGGTGGGATTATTAGTGGTATTATTGGTAAAAGGACAAGATCAAATTGATATAAAAAAACATTATGAACACCAGGAACTACCTGAAATAGTACCTGATATTGCGTAAAAGAAAATAAGAATTTGTAATAATTGTTTGTTTACTGAGAATCTTTTTAAAAATGATTCCACGGATTTTGTATAGTGCCTTGCGGCACTGTTTTAGCCACGAATTGCACTAATTAGCACGAATAATTCGTGTCCATTTGTGGCATTCGTGGCAAAAAATATCCAATGTTATTCAAAAAATTAAATTTAAACAGCTTCTGAAATGTATTTATTAAAAATTAAAAAAATAAAAAATGGCACACATTAATGTTCCTGAAGGCGTTCCGGGTATTCGTTCGTTAGTTATGTTCAGGCCGGAAACCGGCAAACCTTTATACGACCTGGCGCAGGTTTTATTGCGCGGAGAATCTCCTTTATCAGAAGCGGACAGGGAGTTGATTGCAGCTTATGTTTCCTATCGTAACGATTGCATGTTTTGTATGAAAAGCCATGCGGCTGCAGCAAGATGTTTATACGGCGATCAAAAAAATACGGTAGATGAGGTATTAAAAGATATGCAGCGATCGAATGTGAGCGATAAGCTGAAAGCCTTGCTGCACATAGCTGGCAAAGTGCAGATATTGGGCAGGGAAGTAACTCCCGAAGACATTGAAGCTGCGAGAAAATTGGGGGCAGATGACCGGGAGATACACGATACTGTATTGATTGCAGCATCCTTTTCTATGTATAACCGGTATGTAGATGGACTTGATAGTTTGACTCCGACTGATCCTAAAGAATATGAAGAAATGGGAAAACGCATGGCCAAAGGATACACTGTACCGGGTAAATAAAACAACGATAAAATAATTAATTAACCCTAAGAGACTGTCTAAAAATGATTTATGAAATTTCTTATGATCGCAAAAAGGAAAATTTAATTTTTAGACAACCTATAGCATTCACATTTAATCAAAAAATATTATGGCACACATCAATCTCAACAATGACTTGCCGGGCATAAGAGGCCCTATGGCATATAGCCCCGAAACTGCAAAACCTTTAAATGACCTGGCAGAAATATTATTACACGATGATAACAACACTCTTTCGCGTGGTGAGCGGGAAATGATTGGCGCCTATGTATCATCGCTGAATGATTGTTTCTTTTGTCAGAATGTACACGGGTCAATGGCACAGCATTATTTTGCATGCGACATGCAGACGATTGATGGAATAAAAAAAGATTATTCATCTGCCCCGATTTCTGAAAAACTAAAAGCCTTACTCTCTATTGCAGGAAGTGTACAAAAAGGTGGAAAGTATGTAACGGAAGAACAAATTGAAGAAGCCAGAAGCCTCGGCGCAACTGATAAAGAGATACATGATACTGTGTTGATCTCTGCTGCATTTTGTATGTTTAACCGATATGTGGATGGGCTTGGTACCTGGGCTCCGAAGGATAGGGAATTATATGTGAAGCGTGCTAAAACAATGGCGGATGGAGGTTATGCAAATGTGGATTTATATAAATAGACCTCTTGTATTAAACGATATTAACATGTGTGGA
>DASSHD010000706.1:0-3922 GCA_035693085.1 Hanamia sp.
GTAAAGAAAAAGTGCAGCTATATTATAACTTATAATAATGAGATTTTATTTTTTTATAAAAGAAACAATCGGTTTATAAAATCTGAATATCAGGTCAGTGAAAAATCACACCTGAACTAAAAAACCAGGCGTTTTCTTGCTGACACTAAATAATAACTGCATTCTCTTTTACAAAATCGTGATGCTTTGTGATAATGTAGTCAATAAGGAAACCTGCTTCCATTTCTTCTCTGACTATTGGTTTATTTACACTAAAAGATGATAGTACAATTTCTTCAGATCTATTAATATTTTCCATGCCGGCTTCAGTTTTAATTTGATTGCAGTCATTACCCTTGTTTTTTAAAATTTCCATGCCATTGCGTCTTTCATTAGCAACGGCGCTTTCTGTTTTAGTAAATGGTAAAGTATTCATATCAAACTTTTTAGCTTTGGGTTTTTTAAATGCTCTTAATTAAT
This sequence comes from Hanamia sp., assembly GCA_035693085.1. Classification (GTDB taxonomy): domain Bacteria; phylum Bacteroidota; class Bacteroidia; order Chitinophagales; family Chitinophagaceae; genus Ginsengibacter. The sequence goes on from DASSHD010000706.1 coordinate 460, forward strand.
CACCCGTCTTTATGTAATTATTATATCTGCGATTTTAATCCTAATGACATTAATTTCATTTTTCAAAACTATTTAGGGCTTATTAGTTTGGCATTAAGGCAATATTAGAATGTGATTAGAAAAGATTGATTTTTTTATCTAATCTAAAATGATAAGAAGTAAATTGCTCCTTTTAAAGGCTATTCTACATTTATGGAGAGAAGAATATTAATTGTTGAGGACGAAAAAAAAATTGCCGATACACTTAAGTTTGGATTGGATGAAATTGGCTTTAAAGTGGACGTTGCTTACGATGGTAAATTAGGCTATCATCTATTTTGTGCGAAAGATTTTGATATGGTAATTCTCGATATAAATCTACCCGGCATGAATGGTTATGATTTGTGTAAAGCAATTCGTTCACAAAACCAGGCTGTCCCTATTCTTATGCTCACTTCTATGAGCGCCCTTAATGACAAAATCGAAGGCTATGAATCTGGCGCTGATGATTATATAGTTAAACCTTTTGAATTTAAAGAACTCCTTTTGAAAATAAGGGTATTACTTAAACGTACGATGAACCAAAATGTGCCCGTTGGGAATACGCTTAAAGTTGCTGACCTGGAAATGAACCTTGAGAGTAAAGAAGTAAAAAGAGGTGATAGAATTATCAATCTTACTGCGAAAGAATTTCAACTATTAGAATACCTGATTCGCAATAAAAATCACCTGGTGTCAAGAGTAGATATCGCGGTTAGCGTGTGGAATGTTGATTTCCATACCAATACTAATGTAATTGATGTTTACATAAGCTATCTCCGTAATAAAGTAGATAAACATTCTGAACAAAAACTAATTCATACCCACATTGGTATGGGATATATTTTAAAAGACCACTAATGAATGTAAGAATTAAAATTACCTTACTTTTTACTCTTATCATGTTTCTGCTGCTGTTTCTGCTATGTGGCATCATCTATTATTTTTCGTACATCAACAGGTTAAATAATATTAAAACGCATTTAACTAACCGTACATTAACCACTGCAAGTTTACTTAGTCAGCCGGAAATATTTGACTCAGCCATTATAAGTAAAATAAATGCGACCACCAGAGAAATACCAGAAATAACAAATGAAAGCATCCAGACATATAACGATCAGGATAAGAGAATTTATACTTATAATGATATACCGAATGATACCATACGAATCACTAATGGTATATTAAATGAGGCAAAATCAAAAAAAATTTATTTTTTTAGTGTTGGGAAAAAAGAAGCCGTTGCCCACTATTTTAGTGCCGACAGGATGGTTATTATTGCTTCGGCTTTCGATGCGGATGGAAGAAGCGATCTCCGGCGTATAAAGATTATTTTGTATTATTCTTTCACGGGAATTCTCTTAATTGCATTTATATCCGGGTGGGCTTTTTCAAAAAAGTTATTGCAACCTGTCAAAAAAATTGCTGATGATGTAAACCATATTTCTGCTCAAAACCTGGCGCAGAGAATCGAATCAGGAGATACCAACGACGAATGGAATTACCTGATCAAGACTTTAAATGAGTTGTTAGACCGGTTACAAGAGAGCTTTGAAATGCAGCGCCGGTTTATCTCTTCTGCATCTCATGAATTGTCCACACCGCTAACTTCGATTTTAAGTCAGTTGGAAGTTTCGTTACAAAGAAACCGGGAGGCTAAAGAGTATCGCGGTGTGATGCAATCAGTTTACCAGGATGTGCACAATTTGGGCAAGCTTACACAGACGTTATTACAATTTGCAACTGTGCCAGGGATCAAGGGTGGAATTGATATCAATTCAATACGGGTTGATGAGATACTGATGCAACTGCCTGGTGAGATCGTCAAAATGAACGATGAATATTCTGTCAAACTCGAGTTTGAGAATTTACCGGAGAATGAAGAAAGATTGCTGGTATTTGGAAACGCCGAACTATTGTTTTCAGCCATCAAAAACGTTGTCTCCAACTCGTGTAAGTATTCGCCCGATCATAGGGCTATAGTAAAGTTGTTAGTTCAGGAAAAAGAGATCTTCATCGCTATTGAAGATAACGGGAAAGGAATATCTGAGAACGACCTTCGAAATATTTTTCAACCATTTTACCGAAGTGAAGACAGCAAGTCTATTACAGGTTTTGGCGTTGGCTTATCGTTGGTGCATCGTATTATTAAACTTCACAAAGGCAACATAAAAGTTAACTCTATTGTTGGGAAAGGAACTACTGTATTAATAAAACTTCCTATTGCCGAAAATGTTCGGCCCCAATAATTTTAGCTGCTTTCTAATTTGTTCTTAATCTCCTTCTAAAGCCAGCGGATTATACTCTGCAATGGATAAACCGTAAATGATTTAGCCTGAAAAATTATTTAACCGGGCCTTGAAAATATAATGTAATACTGATTTTAAAATGTTTTCTTTAACGTGGGAAGGTAATCAGGTTGTATCTTTTTAAGAAAATCGTACTCTATTATATTGTTACTAAAGTGGTAACTTCTTTGGCAATAGCTGTAGGTTACAACTATCCATTGAAAAAAGGGGTGTTTTCAAAAATAGATTAGAGTATGAAATGGGGTAATAAAATAGTAAAATTAATAATCCTTTTATTTTTATTTTTTGGAGGAATTAATTTGTTAGAAGCGCAAACGGTAATAAGTGGTTTTGTAAAAGATGCTACTACTATGCAGCCTCTTTCTTTTGTGAGTGTATATTTTAAAGGAGGCGCCGGAGTGATGACGGGAAATGATGGCAGTTATTATATTGATGTAAAAAGCGAAAAAACAAAGTGGCTTACTTTCTCTTACACAGGATACAAGGACGTGGTGAAACATGTGATTCGGGGAAAGAAACAAACGATTAATATACTACTTGAACCCGAAGGGGAAATGTCAGCGATTGTCATTAAAACAAGAAAGAGGGGCAAATACCGCAATAAGAACAATCCTGCAGTAGCTTTAATAGACCTCGTAATAAAGAATAAAGAAAAAAACAGGATCACCGCTTACAATTATGTACAATACCAGCAGTACGAAAAACTTTCGTTGTCATTAGTCAATAAACCACAAAAATTAATTAACAGCAAGCTATTCAGGAATTATAAATTTATTATTAAAAATATAGATACTACCACGTTGGAAGGAAAGGCGCTCTTACCTTTATACATAGACGAAAAAATATCAGACAGGTATCTCAGAAAAGATCCGCGTGAAGATAAAACAGTAGTGCTAGGTGAGAAAAAAGTGAATTACGGAGATTTTCTGGATAATAACGGCATCAATGAATATCTGAACCGTTTATATTCCGATATCAACATTTACAATAATAACATCTCCATTCTTACTGTCCAGTTCCTTAGCCCGATTGCAGATATGGGACCCACATTTTATCGCTATTATGTAAGAGATACTGTTGAAATGGATGGCGTTAAATTGATTAGGCTCTATTTTACACCCAGAAACCCTAAT
>DASSHD010000707.1:0-4711 GCA_035693085.1 Hanamia sp.
TAAACAAATATGCCTATTTTCTTTTCGCATTTGAATTAATGCTGATGCTTATTTACAATATTTTTTTAGCATCCCAAGTGAGACGCTTGCGCTAACAAGGGGAATTACAGGTTTAACCTGTATATGATTTAAAGAAACTACATTTAAGTTAAACCGTGTCATACATTTTGCTGGAATTTGTGAAAATAATTAATTGATTTTAGCATCCTGCTTCCATACCAGCTAAACATCTCTCCATCTACTAATTCAATTTTTGTTTTCTCCATTTGTTTTTGAATTTGTTCTTTATGTTTTTCTTTGAAAGGATAAGGCTCAGAGGAAAGCAGGATTACTTCCGTGTTTTTTTCTTGTAACTCATCTAAAGTAATTTGAGGATACCGTTTCTGATTTTCAAAAACATTTTTTAATCCGCAATAGTGCATCATATCATTTATAAATGTATCGCCGCCTGCTACCATGTAAGGGTCTTTCCAGATAAAGTAAGCCGCATTACTAAACCTCACAGGTTTTGAAAACCTGTGAGGTTTTAAAAAATCCATTTGCAATTTTTTAAATCCTTCATCTATTTGCAAAGCTAATGCGGTAGCAGATTCTGTTCTTTCAATCAATTTCCCAATATCATAGATCATTTTTATTGAATCAGAAAGATTATTAACATCAGTAATCCATACATCATATTTTTCGGCCAGTTTTTCTATTTGTTCCTTTACATTTTCTTCTTTATTGGCGATGATAAGATCAGGTGAAAGCTGCTGAATGGTTTTGAAATTGATATTTTTTGTTCCACCTACTCTTGTCTTATTTTGGAACCATTCATAAGGATGAACACAAAATTTAGTAATTCCAATCACTTCTTTCTCTAAATCCAAATAAGAAAGTAACTCTGTAAGTGAAGGAACCAATGAGATAATGCGAAAATATTTCTTACCGGGAATAGCCTGAGATAAAATCATAAAGCAAGTTATGGCATAAAATAAAAAACTCCTGCAATCTTTCGACTACAGAAGTGATTTCTTTAACTGCTTTTGGCAGTTCCCCTGGGGCTTTTTCCCGTTGCCGGTTTTCAGCGTGGGTTTTTGATAGGAATTAATTACTTATTCCCTTTTCTCTGATGATTATCATAAGAGTTGGATTGGATTTTTCATTTTTGAAATTATCTGGTAAGTTATTGGATAAAGAAAATTTCAAAATAAAAAATAAAGCCGGTTTCCCTTTCCTCTTTACTTATGCAAAGAGATGATATTGGATAAAAAAATTAGAAGTTGACTGATATCGGATTTTTTCGATTTTACAAGGAATTTGGATAGATTCTGTTTTTCGAATGGATTCTTTGGATATTTATTTTTGATTAATGCCTACATCAACATCAATCAACTTCTGGAACAAAGATATGGGTTAGCTACTTGTGGCAAAGGGCATAATTGCTCTTTTTTGGGTTAGTTGTATTTACCATTACTATCGTAAAAATATCATTTATTGAATAGGACTTTTACTATAATTTAATGAGTGTAAATACTATTTTGTGGCAAAAGGAATGTTAAGTTTAACTTCAAAACTAACACATTATCAATGTTATTTTTCAGCCACTTGAAGAATTGCATCAATTAATAGCTGTTATGCGCACGAAGAGTTTAAAAGGTTATTTTTTTTGATAGAAAATAAATTAATAAAATTATTTTTTTAGGATTATATCTGAATTTGGAGAATCCTCACACTAAAAAAGGTTATAAAATTTATTTTTTTACATTCCAATCAATCCAATGAAGTAAGGTGTAAAAAATGAAAAGTAATAATTGTGATTATTTGTTGCTTTACTGCAATTTAATTTTAAAATAATTAAAAACTAATTTGAAAAGTTTGGCTATCAAATCATGGAAGAAAACGTTCTCCCAAATAAAAATTCTGATTATTTATTTGTTTACTGAAATTCCTTTATAAAGAATAAAAATTGATTCTGAAAAGTTAATATTATTCTTGTCAAAAGGCTGCCTGGAGAGATTTATAGAGAAATTATTTCACAAGACTTTGTATAATATCATATTTGGTTACGATATGGTATTCGCCTGTTTCGTCTTTGCTTAAGACTGCACCATTATGTTTTGAGATAAGGTTACTGAGTTTTTCCACGGGCATATTAAAAGAAACAACAGGATATTCTTTTTCCAATACTGATTCAACACTTTGTTCTTTTATTTGAGGGTCTGATAAAATTTTGTCGAATAACCCTCCTTCACTTAACGACCCGACAATAGCTCCATCTTTCAAAACGGGAATATTTTCGATGTCGTATTTTTTCATTAGTTCTATCGCTGCAGCCACATTTTCATCTGCAGAAACAGTAACTAATTTTTGTGAACCGCGTGCATTCACCAAATCTTTAAAAGTTTTTACTTCAAGGAAACCTCTTTCCATCATCCATTGATCATTATAAATTTTTGCCACGTACCGGCTCCCATGATCATGAAAAATACAAACCACCAGATCATCTTTTTTTAAACTTCCTTTTAATTGTAATAATCCATGCAAACAACTACCGGCGCTATATCCACAAAATAAACCTTCTTCTTTGGCGATACGCCTTGCCATTACTGCTCCATCTTTATCAGTAACTTTTGTAAAAGCATCAATATATTTCATATCATAATTGGCAGGCACAAAATCTTCCCCGAAACCTTCACTGATGTAGGGATACACTTCATCTTCGTCTATCTCGCCTGTATCAAAATATTTTTTCAACAAAGAGCCATAACTGTCAATCGCCCATACTTTTATATTCGGATTTTTTTCTTTTAAATATTTTCCTGTACCCACAATTGTTCCACCTGTTCCTGTTGCCACTACCAAATGAGTAATTCTCCCTTCTGTTTGTTCCCATATTTCCGGCCCTGTTTGTTCGTAATGTGCTTCGCGGTTAGCCAGGTTATCATATTGATTGACATACCAGGAGTCGGGCACTTCTTCACTCAACCTTTTTGATACTGAGTAATAAGAGCGTGGATCTTCAGGTTCTACGTTGGTAGGGCACACGATTACTTCCGCTCCAACGGCTTTTAAAATATCTGCTTTTTCTTTTGATTGTTTATCAGTAGTTGTGAAAATACATTTGTAACCTTTTACAATTGCTGCAAGCGCCAATCCCATTCCGGTATTACCCGATGTACCTTCTATAATAGTACCGCCGGGCTTTATTTTTCCTTCATGCTCTGCTACTTCCAGCATCTTCACAGCCATGCGGTCTTTAATGGAATGTCCCGGATTAAAGTATTCTACCTTTGCCAAAACAGTGCAAGGCAAATCTTTAGTGATCTTGTTCAATTTTATCAATGGTGTATTTCCAATCGTCTCCAGGATATTATTTTTCCACATAAATTATTTTTTGCTAAGATAAAAAAATTAGAGGAGTTATGTCTGACTATCCTGCTATGACATGGGTTTTAAAAAAACTACAAGGTTTGGAGTAAGGCTTTGAGCAGAATAAACCCTCATAGGTGTAGCAGTGGAAAGAGATGGTAAAAAAAATAATTGAAATTATAATTCATCAAGTAATCATTTATAAGAGCATCCTTTAAATTTATCTTTTTGAATTAAAGCAGCATCTTCAACAACTTTGGGTATTATTAAGTGATTAGTTTAAGGAATTTCTTTAAATATTTCTTCTAATTCATTATCTGAAATTGTTTCTTTTTCACCTTTATCAAATATGTTCGAAAGATAAACGGTTTCTGCAATTTAACTCATCAAGTAATTTTTTAACCGGGCGTCCTTTTAGTTTCCCTTTCTCAATTAAAGCAAGTTCTTCAACTGCCTCTTTAAGTTCCTGTAATAATTGAGCTTTAGAAGGTTCTGCATATTCCAGTTCTTCCAAATCTCTATGACTTTTTTTAAGTTCACGCCATTTGCTTATAGGAATAAACACACCGGTTGGTTTACCTTTTGCATCTTCTAATATCTGTAAATCCATGAATAAATTATTTAGGCTATCAAAAATACCGAATTTTTGTATTACTTTAAAGTAGCAGTATTCAAATCCGGCTTCATCAAATCCAATGCTTTGCTTACTGTTGAATCATAAGTATTCTTTACTTCGTAAAATCCTTCAGTATTCCATATTTCTCTTGCTGTTAATACTTTTATTTGCTTTTGAAGCATTTCTTTTTCTGATCTGTTATTGATGTTCAAAACGATGGAATCTTTTTCGGCATAACGCTTCAGATCATTGAGCGTGCTATCATTAGCGACATACTCCGCTTCAAACATTTTAGGAGATGTATATCTCTTAAATTCTTTTTGATTTTTTAAAAAGTTGAGATATACAAAGCGGTTTAGAGTCCCATTCAATAAAACTTTCATTACATTTTTATTAAGGGAGGAAGTATCAAAAGGTACAAACACGTCAGGTGTAATACCGCCCCCGCCATACAAAACATTTCCGTCCCGGGTTACATATTTTTTATCGCCTGTATGTTTTATCGAATCAGCCGAAGTCATTTCACCATCTTTGAAACGATTAATGAGATCGTGATCGTAAGCTTCAAATCCTTTTTGATAAGGCTTCTGAATACTTCTTCCGAGAGGTGTATAATATCTTGCGACAGTTAATCTAAGGCCTGCGCCATTGCTAAGTTGGTATTGCTCCTGCACAAGACCTTTTCCAAAAGTACGCCTGCCTACAATAGTTGCTCTGTCCCAATCCTGCAATGCCCCACTTAGT
>DASSHD010000708.1:0-3118 GCA_035693085.1 Hanamia sp.
CGAACAAAAAAAGCAGATTCTTATTTTATTCACCTCAGTTTCTTAAAATCTTCCCTGCTGTAAACTCCAGGCACTGCGTGGTCACCGGGTTTCATTGCAATGTTTACAAATTTTATATTCTTTAATTCGGTTAAAGTATAAGTTGCCGAAGCCAGGTAATTTTCAGCGCCGGTATCGCCAATACCCTGGGTAAGTTTCTTACTATCAGGGATTCTTACATACATGGTGTCATGCGAAACTCTTATAAAGTCGAGATGGATGTCAGGAAAATTTTCATTGATCAGTTGGATAAGATGTTGAGAAGAAAGGGTGTCAAGCTTTATGTCGTTTGGTGGGGTTAATTTTTCTCTGCCTGAATCATTATTAACCGTCCAGATTATTGTACGGTTAATAATCGTTATTGCAGAATCAGTTCCGTGATGAGAGATAGAAACAGTATCTGGTGACACTTCATTTTTAACTTCTGCTTTTTTATCATTATTGGAATTGCAACCCTGCACAACGGAAGCAATAATTGCTATAAGAATAAATTTATTTTTCATAATTCTTTCTTTAGTTGATTTTATTTGAGGGGGATTATCGATCATTTTTTAAAAGATGAGGAGAATTATCAAAATTACTTTTTTAAAAATCAAAACGGATAACCGATAGCCAGGTTAAACACTAAATTTTTTCTTCTCCATTCTTTGTTTCCAAAATCAATTTGGTCAATTACCCATCTTTGCCCATTAGGCAACCATGGCTCTCTTAATGGCATTCCAAGATCGAGCCTTAATAATAATATGCTCAGGTTTATACGCAATCCAACTCCGGTTCCCACTGCAAGCTGATTCATAAAATTTTTATTAAAAACACCTCCAGGCTCTAAGGTATCTTTACGATACAACCAGATGTTTCCTGCATCTATAAATAAAGCGCCTTCGAGGATGCTATTGAATTTGAAGCGAAGTTCCGAATTCAATTCCAGCTTGATATCTCCTGACTGATCAGGGAAAAAAGAAAGACTGTCTGCATCTGGATTACGATACGTTCCCGGCCCTACAGACCGGCTACGGAATGCACGGATACTATTATTACCACCAATAAAAAATTGCTTGATATAAGGAAGTTGTTGGGAGTTTCCATACGGATATCCGAAACCAAAAAGTATCCGGTTTGCCAATCTTGTTTTTGGATTTATTTCCCAGTAATATCGAACATCAGCCTGCGCTTTCAGGTATTGCGAAATGGGCGCATGAAAAAGCCTTTTTTGTTTGGTAACCGGATCTTCAGATGTTATTAAACCTACGAGATTACCCGAAAAATCAGCCAGGCCATTAAAAAATAAACCTGTCCCACTCGGATTATTTACAAAAGGATCTATTGTATATGAATAATTGGAACCCAGAATAAACTGTGTATCTATCGCATGTTTAAGTATAGGATTCCTCTTTATACTGTCACGATATTCCTGGGTTACCTTCAGTGCTTTCACATAGTTGATGGCAAACGGATTTAGTTGTTGTGTTACTCTTATGTTCGGTTTCCATTCATAGCCCAATTGTGCGTTAAAGGAATTTAAAGTATATAATTTTCTGCGGTTAAGAAGATCGTAGCTCAAATCAATTTTTGTTTTTGGAACAAAAGCATTGGTGGTATTTAATTTGAAAAAAGGCACAACGAACCTTGGAATGGTAAAGGAAACTCCCCCGCCAAGTGTGTAAGTATTAAAACCCTTTTGATCTGAGCTGTATTGCACTTCGCTTCCCGCATTGGCATGTACAGTCAGTAGTTCCGCTCCCCGAAAAGTATTACGGTTGCTGAATGTAAGGGTAACAGATGAGCCTACAAAATTATTGGAAGTTGAATTACCCGAGATTTCTCCACGGATTGATTTTTTAGGAAGCGGCGTCAGGTAATAAAATGTGTTGAGCCTTCCTGTATCGCCTTCGCTATTTACTGAATTTTCAAACCTGTTTTTCACAAATTTAAAAACTCCCAAATTGATCAGGCGGCTTAAAGTAATATTGTGATCAGCACGATTATATACATCTCCAGAATCAAAACGCATCACTTCCGGAAATAAATGGGGTTTAAATTTCTTTTTAGGATCAATTATGTAATATCCCTTATATAAATATTTTTCTTTCTTAATAGTATCAGCGCTCTTTGCATTAAGACGGTAGTCTGGATAAATGTAAACATTATCAATAATGAATGGTTTCTTTGCTAATAGGGGAGTATTTTGTTTTATATGCAAATACATATTAACCTGATGATTTCCAATGGTACTATCTGCGTCCAATAACAGATAATCAGGATTAAAATAATAATAACCTTCTTCTTTTAAAATGGCGTCTATACGTAACCGTTCTCCTTTAATGACTTCCAGATTAAATGGATTTCCGGGACGAAGAATAGAATTGGTTTTAGAAGCTTGAATTGCCCTTCCAAGTGACGAACTGTCTGTATCATAATTTACCTTCTTAATTGAATATACAGGACCTGGAGTAATGGTATAATATGCATGCCCCTTTCTTCTTTTTACAATAGTGTCGCCAAAATCTTCTGTTTGAAAATACCCTATATTCTCAAGATAATTTTTAAGCAATTTTACATTATAATCTACATTGACACTGCTGAGCAAAACAGGTGGCTGTCCTGTTTTTCTTAAAAATTTTCTGATAAAATTATGTTTGGAGGTATCGCCTGCAAGATTGTACAAAAATAATTTGATACGCATTCCCAGGAACTTACTGTTGGGCAACGGGCGGGGAAGCGAACTGGTCTGCGCAATAATCTTTTTCTTTTCCTTTTTAGAAAGTATGCTGTCTTTTATTTTTATGGTAGCACCGGTGTATAATGCATCTCCTTTGGGCACTAACTTAGTGGGATTGCATGATACACTTACTACTATAATAACTATTATAAAAAATAAAAACTTTTTATCTGTCATTCTTCTTAGCTTTTTGATGGCAGGACAGCGGGTTGTTTATTGCCGCTATTTTCTACATCCTTATTTTCAATTTGCTTATTTCTTTTTCTTATTTCTCTTTTTTTCCTGCGTTGTTCTTTAGTACTAAATATCTCTTTAAACTTATTGTAATCAACTGAAATAATAAATCCAATCCCGGTTTCA
>DASSHD010000709.1:0-8946 GCA_035693085.1 Hanamia sp.
TTCAGTAAATAATTCCTTTTGTTTTTGTGTCAGATTGGTAGGTAATTTTACGTTCCAGGTAATATACAAATCGCCAAACTGACCTTCTTTTTTATAGACTGGAAATCCTTTACCTTTCAGCCGCACCTTAGTGCCATTCTGTGTTTCAGGATTTACTTTTAGTTTTATTTTACCACTCAGGGTATCAATAGTTTTTTCCCCACCGAGTACGGCAGTGTAAAGATCAAGGTCTTCATTTTTATACAAATTATTTCCTTCGCGTCTCAAATTGGTATCATTTTTTATTACAAACGTTATTAATAAATCTCCATTGGGGCCACCGTTAGCCCCGGCACTTCCGTAACCTTTCAGTTTGATAACTTGTCCGTTTTCTACTCCGGCCGGAATCGTAATCCGAACGTTTTTTCCATTGATGGCCAGGGTTTGTTTATGTGTGGTATAAGCATCCGTTAATGACAACTGTAGTTCTGCATTATAATCCTGACCACGGTATTTTGCCTGGCTTCTTCTACTTCTGCCTCCTCCAAAAAGAGATTCAAAAAAATCTGAAAAACTTCCTTCATCTCCTGAAGAATAAGTGTATTCGCCACCACCGAAATCACCTCCAAACTCTCCGGTTCCGAATCCACCAAACCCGCCACCACCCTGCCTCGTTTGTTCTTTCCGGGCTTGTTCATATTGATCGGCATGTTTCCAGTTTTCGCCGTACTGGTCATATTTTTTTCTTTTCTCAGGATCACTTAACACTTCATTCGCTTCGTTAATCTGTTGAAATTTTTTATGAGCTTCCTTATCATTAGGGTTTACATCGGGATGAAGTTTTCTGGCAAGTTTTCGATAAGCCTTTTTTATATCCTCCGCCGAAGCATTTTTGGCTACTCCCAGCGTTTTATAATAATCAACAAAATCCATTTTCTTATTTTAGCTTTGAAATTATTTTTGAATAAAATTAAGAGATATTAAATCAATAATGAGTAAAAATTCAATTGTTGATTTTCATTTAATTTATATTCAAAATTACTAACTAAAAGAATATTATGAAAAATGATGCCGTGGCATCGGTCTTCAATGGTAATCATCATCGCTGCCATCAGGTCCCGGTCGGCTTTTCAGATATTCTAAAAAAAATTATGATTTTGCAATTAAAACAAAAAAATCTTGATTCTAATATTGTGACGCCGAACTTCGTTACTGGCTGTCATATCATATCGCGGTTCCGACTTCCGGTGCTGACTGCTACAACGACCTAAAAAATATTATGAAAAAAATTTACCTGGTAACTCTATTATTCTCTGTATCGTGTGTTTCTCCCCGAGTAACCATAACCAATGTAAAACCCTCTGATTCTGCTATTATTAATGGAAAAATTTTTGCCACTGCCTGGCAACAAAGATCTGCAGAATACCGGGCGCTTTGTTACCAGGCTTTTAACATTGCAAGAGTAAGAATTGAACAATCCAACAGGGAAAGATCTCCAAAACCAAAAGCTATCATGACTGATATTGATGAAACTATTTTGAATAACAGCCCTTATGAAGCGCATCAGTTATTGCAGGGGAAAGATTATGATGATGCTTCGTGGGAAGAATGGACTTCCAAAGGAATCGCAGATACAATGCCTGGCGCTTTGCATTTTTTACAATTTGCTTCTGCATCAGGTATAGAAATCTTTTATGTAACCAATCGGGGAGAGAACGAACGTAAAGGGACTTTAGAGAATTTGAAAAGATTTAATTTTCCTAATGCAGATAACGAACATTTATTATTGAAAAAAAATACATCTTCTAAAGAAGAAAGAAAAAATACAATTGCTGAAACTCATACAATCATTCTATTGATGGGAGATAATATGAATGATTTTAGTTCTTTGTTTGAGAAAAGAAATCCTGGTGACAGACTGAAGGTCGCTGATAATTTTGCAGGTGATTTTGGAAACAGGTTTATAGTATTGCCGAACCCTGAGTATGGTGATTGGGAGTTTTCGTTATACCATTATAATTTTTCGCTTACATCCGCGCAAAAAGATTCTGTAATAAGAGCGTCATTGGAAAGTTATTAGAAAAATAGTAAAATTTACCTGAAAATGTACTCCCAAAATGATATCAAGGTCGCCAACCTTAGATAAGGAATTCATTAATCCGGAACAACTCCATAAAGGCAGGCAAACTGATGCGATTTATCAGATTCATTCTGCTATCCATTGTTTAGCAATATCCAAATCTTCCATTAAAAAGCCTCTTGTAGAACCGGGTAATAGTCTCCCGAAAATATTTGTGAAGTTTTTTATACCCGGTTTATTTGTAACAATTCCAATTTTTTTCCATTCAGTAAAATAAACAAATCCTAATATCGCATCTTTCAACCACGCTTCAATGTTGTATTGGTCCAATGGGGTATTTAATACAAGCAAATAATTTATTTTCCCAAATTCCAGGTAAATATTTTTTACCAAAGGATTAATTATTTCATCGTAGTCTTTTCCTGTTATTTTCCCTGTTGCATTAAATGCCGCTACGTTAGAGGGTAGCCCCTGTATTATTTCAATCATAAAATTATTTTTTAAATTAAGAAAATTATGATGCCGTAGTAAAGTTAAAAATAAGAAATCAGATACGGGTTCTTTTATGCAGAAATAAAAAAACTTCTGCATTGGAATACAGAAGTTTTTAATAATTTAATCCTGGGTGTGTGGTTTTTCAGGGTTAAACTTTCGTGGCCCTTTAAGTGGCCTGGTTTTCATTAGGATTTATGTTTTTCTAAGGTATTGAATTAAAACATTGACTGGTATCAGATTTTTGGGGTTCGCGGATTATGTTTTTCAATGGATTTGAATTTCTGGTTAATATTTGTGAACATCAATGAACTTCTGAGACAAAGATATATAGTGACGGGCGCTGCACAAGAGCGGTAATGCTTTATTTTTAAAGAATTGAATTTACCGTTTTTAAGGTATTATAACGATTATGCCTAATCGTAAATTTACTTTTTTAAAATTTTTTTAGGTGAAAGAATGCTTCTACAGCAACAAAATTAAACAAAACTAAAAAGCCCCTGCGGATTATTGCAGAAGCTTTTTAAAAAAATTGACCTGGGGTTTTAGTTTTTCAGGTTCAAAATTGGACTCTTTATAAGAGCCGGTTTTCAATTGGATATTCTTTTTTCGTAGGTATTGGATAACTGAGACAAAGATATGGAGCCGGAATTCCTGCACAAGGGCAGTATTGCGTGATTTTTATACGAATGTATTTACGTTTCAATTAGTAATTGAACGATTCGCTATTTCGTAAAAATACTTTTGATTGATTCAATATCTTTAGTAAAACTTCGTTTACTGCTTATAGATTTATAGTGATTTAAAATTTAAGGATTCAATTTATCTTCGCTTTATGTCGAAGTTTTTAATAATTGGGCTGGGCAACCCTGGTAATGAATATGCCCATACGCGGCACAACATAGGATTTGATGTGCTGGACGCATTTGTTTTGAAGCATAAGACTTTTTTTCAATCTGCAAGATTAGCTAATTTGGCAGAAATAAAATTTAAAGGAAAAATATTCGTTTGTATAAAACCGACAACCTTTATGAACCTGAGCGGAAGGGCGGTAAAATACTGGCTTGATAAAGAAAAAATTGTAGTGGAAAATTCATTGACAATTGTGGACGACCTGGCGCTTCCATTAAGTAAACTGAGATTGCGAAAAGGAGGCAGCGATGCCGGACACAACGGATTACGTGATATTCAAAATATCCTGGGTACTGATGAATATCCTAAATTACGCTTTGGAATTGGAAATAATTTTCCTAAAGGAATGCAGGTGGAATTTGTTTTAAGTCACTGGCTTCCGGAAGAACAACCGGTAGTAAATTTAAAAATTGAAAAAAGCATTGAAATAATAGAAAACTTTGCAAATATAGGAATTGATAGAACTATGAACCTTGTAAATAGTATGGCATTTTAATTTTTTTTAATACATAGTTAAATTCTTTTATTAATTTGTTTTTTATATTTTCGCAGAACCTTTGAAAAGCCCTGACTAAACCTATTTAGAGAATGAAAATATTTTGTATAGGGCGTAATTATGCCGAACATGCTAAGGAATTAGGAAACGGAATACCCGATGACCCTATTATTTTTATGAAGCCAAAGAGCGCATTGATTCAGGGGCACACTCCATTTTATTATCCTGAATTTACTAATGATCTTCAATATGAAGCTGAACTGGTAGTGCGCGTCAGCAAAAATGGAAAATACATACAGGAAAAACACGCTTCCAATTATTATAATGCCATTTCTGTCGGCATAGATTTTACTGCAAGAGACATTCAAACTCATTTAAAAGAAAACGGGCTTCCCTGGGAAAAGGCGAAATCATTTGACAATTCCGCAGCCGTAGGCAAGTTTATAGACCTTACTCCTGCAATAGATAAAAAGAATATCAATTTCTCTTTTGCAAAAAACAAAGAAGTAGTTCAAAAGGCTAATTCAAAAGAAATGATATTTTCTATTGACAAAATAGTTGCCAATATTTCCAATTATTTTTCCATCAATATCGGTGATCTCATTTTTACCGGCACACCTGCAGGAACCGGAGAATGTATTGTAGGAGATTTACTGGAAGGCTATTTTGAAAAAGAACAGGTTCTCTCTCTGGAGATAAAATAAAATTCATTATCTAATTTCCCTCTTTTTTTCATTCCTTTGCGCTTATGGATGAATACTTTTAATTACAATCATCTGAAAATGAGATGAGTGGCAAAATATTTTCATTTTTGGATAGAGGCATTTTTGTAGCATTCTTTCCCTACTTTTATTATTCCAAATTAAAAAATTTAAATCCTTCCATTTTTTTATGAAAAAATGTTTTTTACTGCTTTTCCTTGCTTCTTCCCTTTTTCAATTTTCATGTACAAACAACAAAAGAGCAGGTAAACCACGCGTATTAGTATTCTCAAAAACTATGGGTTTTCATCATGCTTCAATTCCGAAAGGAATAGATGCCATTATTAAGCTGGGAGAGGAAAATAATTTTGATGTGGACACCACTACTAATTCGGATTATTTTAATAATGATTCTCTAAAAAAATATGCTGCCGTTATATTTCTAAATACTACAGGCCATGTGCTCAATTACATTCAGCGCGCTGCTTTTGAAAGATATATTCAGGCCGGAGGAGGTTTCGCAGGAGTACATTCGGCAACCGACACAGAGTATGACTGGGGATGGTATGGAAGGTTGGTAGGCGCCTATTTCAATGGCCATCCAAAACCACAACAAGCAAAATTTATAATTAAAGACAGAGATTTTCCGGCTACAAACTTTTTTAAAGATACCATTTGGACACGCACCGATGAACTCTATAATTTCAAAAAAATAAATCCTGATATTCATGTCTTAATTACCATTGATGAATCATCTTATGAAGGCGGCACCAATGGCGCATTTCATCCGATGAGTTGGTACCACGATTATGATGGAGGCAGGGCTTTTTATACCGAAATGGGACATACAGATGAATCTTATTCAGAACCTCTCTATCTAAAACATTTGCTGGGAGGCATCGAATATGCCATAGGCGACAATAAAATATTGGATTATTCAAAAGCAACCACTCAAATGCCGCCTGATGAAGACCGCTTCACAAAAACTTCTTTGGTCAAAGGTGTTTTTTTTGAACCCACGGAAATGACCATTCTTCCAAATCTGGATATATTGGTACTTCAAAGGAGAGGCGAAATTTTAAAATACGATCATGTTACAAAACAGGTAAAACAAGTTGGTTTCCTGAATGTATATTGGAAAACACTGCACACACCAAAAGTAAATGCAGAAGAAGGTTTACTTGGGATATCCAAAGATCCTAATTTCGCAAAAAACCATTGGGTTTACATTTACTACAGTCCGGCTGATACTTCTGTAAATCGCTTGTCGAGGTTTACTTTTGAAAATGATACAATTGATTTAAAATCTGAAAAAATTATTCTGCAATTTTATGAGCAGCGTGAAATCTGTTGCCATACAGGAGGCTCCGTAGCCTTTGGCCCTAAAGGATTTTTATTTGTTTCCACAGGAGATAATTCCACTCCATTTGACGAACCCGGAGCAAAATATGTAAGCCACGGTTTCGCCCCGTTAAATGATATTCCCGGCCATCAACAATATGATTCAAGAAGATCAGCAGGCAATACAAATGACTTACGTGGAAAGATTATTCGCATAAAAGTGAATGATGATGGAACTTATGATATTCCGGATGGCAATCTTTTTCCCAAAGGTGAAGCTAAAACAAGACCCGAAATTTATGTAATGGGTGATCGTAATCCTTATCGCATTTCCGTTGATCAAAAAACCGGTTTTCTTTATTGGGGAGAAGTAGGGCCTGATGCGAATAATGATAGCATGGAGACACGTGGCCCGCGTGGTTATGACGAAATTAACCAGGCGCGCAAAGCAGGTTTTTTTGGTTGGCCATTGTTTGTCGGTAATAATTATCCTTATCGTGAATATGATTATGCAACGGGCAAAAGCGGATCCCTCTTTGATCCTGCTAATCCCATAAATGATTCAAGAAATAATACCGGCCTGAGAGAATTGCCACCTGCGCAACCGGCATTTATCTGGTATCCTTATGCTGCTTCACCAGATTTTCCTGAATTAGGATCGGGAGGCCGTTGTGCTATGGCCGGGCCTGTTTATTATACAAGTATGTTTCCGGAAAAGACGCGACTTCCGGATTATTATAATGGGAAATTATTTATTTATGACTGGATAAGAGGATGGATGTTTGCTGTTACCATGTTACCCAATGGAGATTTTGACAAGATGGAACCTTTCATGGAACATACTCAATTACACAATTGTAGTGATATGGAAGTGGGGCCGGATGGAAAGTTATATTTATTGGAATATGGAACAGGTTGGTTTCAAAGAAATCCGGATGCAGGTTTATCGTGTATAGATTATAACGGAGGAAACCGTGCACCTAAAATAAAAGCGATACACGTAGATAAAACTTCCGGTATATTGCCTTTTCACATTAAAGCCAGAGTGGATGCGAAAGATCCCGATAAAGATGCCCTTTCTTATATATGGAATTTAGGTAATCAAAAAATAACCACTACTTCACCTGAACTGGATTACACTTTTAATACAGCAGGTGATTATAATATTTCTGTGGAAGTAAAAGATTCACACGGAGCAACTACAAAAAGTGATTCCATCAATGTGTATGCAGGAAATGCTGCGCCTGTAGTAAATATAGAACTAACAGGAGGCAACAAATCGTTTTATCTTCCTGGTGTTCCGGTAAAATACGCGGTAAGCGTGAAGGATAATAATACTTCTAAAATAGATTTGAAAAATCTTTTTGTTGCTTACGATTATAAAAAAGATTTCATCCCGGTAAACAATCCGGAAGGCCACCAGGAAGCTGCTCTGCCAAATGTGAGTGGCAAAATTCTTACACAAACATTAGATTGTAAAAATTGCCATAAAGAAGATGAAAAATCAGTAGGCCCCGCATTTATTCTTGTATCAAAAAAATACGCAAACAATCCGAAAGCGCATGACTACCTTAGTCAAAAAATAAGAACTGGTGGCTCCGGTGTGTGGGGTGAGGTGGCCATGGCCGCACACCCTGACATTTCGCAAAAAGACCTGGACCAGATCATTTCATGGATATTTTCTCTTTCTGATAAAAATGCCAGGAATAAATCATTGCCACAGCAAGGTAGCATTGTTCCTCCAGCCAAGGAACAGCCTAATGCAGCGTTGGTGTTAACTGCGTCTTATACTGATAAACCTGGGAATAATATAAAACCACTTACCGGCAATGCACTTATTTCATTATCGGGTAACAATTATTTTTTTAGCGGGAATGAAAAAATGAAAGGCTTCTCTGTATATAGTTCCAACGAGAAAAAATTCCTTGTAATTCCTCATGAAGAAGGCTGGTTTATGATCGGGCATACCGATCTCACTGATGTACTTTCACTAAATATTTTTATCAATAGTCTTATGGCCACAAAAAGTGATTATCCTTTTGAAATAAAATTAGACTCATTTAATGGGAAGGTTATCGGAAAAGGTTCGGTTCCGAACGCAGAAGGATCATCCTCTGTGTCTGTACACATCAATATTGACCCTGTTACTGATGGCAAATTTCACGACATCTACTTCATTTATAAACCTGTCAACGTAGATGAAAAAAAGCAGGCAGGGGTGGCTTCAGTTCAGTTTAATGCAAAGTAAGGAAGAGTTAAAATATCTTGTAGAAATATCTTATTTCGTTTGTTAATTCAACGGCAATTAATACATCATTTTTACATTAAAAAACTGATAATCGCTTAAATCTTCCATTTCATCGAAGCAAAAAATATATTCAACGAAAAGAGAAGACTATACTTACAAAAGCGTTGCATCTTTGTATCAGAAAATTGAATAACACACATCATAAAAGTGTGGCTTTAAAACCAAAACCAAAACTAATTGCTTAAATTCTTACCGGGGTATTAAAATAAATGTTCCTCTTCGGAGGACATTTTTTTTATAAAGCATCTATCCTAAAAAGCTAAATTCCTCATAGCTTTACTATTTTTCACAACTCAAATTTTCAAAAGGTTTGCATTTCACAAAATCTTTTTCTTCAAAAAAATTATTTCATAGTAAACTAATAAATAATTCAGATTCCTTATTCTTTTTATAGAATAATATACATTGACTGCATTGAATATTTGAAAACTTCTTTGACACCCTTTTTGTCTAAACCTTAGTAGAAAATTTCATTTCTACCTTACTAAACCTTATTACCTTATTATTTCTATAATTACAGTACATGTAAATAAGGTAATAAGGTTGAAGAACTATTAAAAAAATTTCTACTAAGGTTTTGAAATACAACATTAGCACCTATCCAGCCTTTGTATATTATTCTTTCTTTTTAATATAA
>DASSHD010000710.1:0-2013 GCA_035693085.1 Hanamia sp.
TAAAATTTTCAATGACGACATAGTAAACCAACAAATAACCCGAATTCCTATTTTGCCATCAGGGATTCCACCAATAAGTGAACTTCAATAATATCGCCCGATTTCTCACAGCAAAGGGAGTTATCAAATAATTGTCTGTATAAACAAGAAACAAGTCAGACGCGGGTTTGTAACGCCATTGGAAACGTGCATTCACATTTGTGTTATTTAATTGTTGATTGTATTGAACATAAGTTGTGAAAAATAATTTGGTGGTTAATGTAAGATCTACCTTAGGGCCAACAAGCCAGAACCCCGTGTTTCCCCACGGTTCCGGAAGTTGTAGTTGATTGTATGATGCACTTAAACTTAAGTTAAGTATCGGTTGAAAACGATAACCAATTTCACTACTCACCGAATATTTTTTCCCATTAGCATAATAACCACCGGAACGAATTGAAAAACTATAATTAAAAAGACTTTGAGGTTTTGAAACAAAATCAGCGCCAGTGGTTATCCACGAATATTTTGAATTGTATAATAAAGAATCTTTTCCACTGTTTGTCGGATCAAAAGGGAAAAGTATCTGTACATAATCATCCATTATTACAGTCGAAAGTGTGGCCTTATTTCTAAAAGTAATAAGGTAGGTGAACATATTTTCATGATCAGTTTGTTTCCACTTTTTATCAAAAAAATAAATTGAATTTACCTGAGGCCCATGTGTTAATACACTTCCGCCTTTTGGAAAAAAAGTGTAGGATATTTGCGGATTAAGCTTGATATAATTGGTCCTGGGAACATATCCTACTTCCGCATTATAATTACTTCCCACCGATTCATAAGCTGCATTGATCAACCATCTTTTTCCGGCATATTTCAGGTTCCCGGCATGAGTAAAACTATTATCAGTTTTACCGGGCGCAAATGATTTTAAGAATAATAATTTCCCCGTCCACATATTATTGGAAGAAGCGAGATTGTATTCAGCACCAAGATTCCGGTTGTACAATGAATATTTTGGAACCGTAGAATCTTTTGGTAAAGTATAATTTACCGATTGCTTGTTCACAAAAAGTATATTGATATTCGATCTTGAAAACACTCTTCGTTGAATGGCAGCAACAGCAAAATTTTGTGCCGGCAATCCGATATCATTTTGCCTCGCTGTTTCCATATCCATTAAAGTGACACGCCATTTTTTGTTAAGGTTTCCGCTTAATCTTCCTCCATAATTAATCGGTATTCCCAACCCAATACGCCGTGAAAAAAAAGGGCGAATATCTGAATAACCAAAGTTGTTTATCTGGTCGCCATTCTCCAAAAAGAACTGCCTTCTTTCAGGAAAAAATAATTCATAACGGTCAAGATTAGTAACTTGCTGATCCACTTCTACCTGGGAAAAATCCGGGTTTACGGTAAGGTCAAGATTTAAGGAAGAAGTAACAGCCACTTTTGCATCCAATCCTACTTCGTGTTTAAAATCTGATGGTGAAGAGGGAATATTTTCTTTTGTAAAACCGGTTAGTAAATGAGGAATCAATGAAATATTTTCTTTTTGAACAGTTGGCGAATTTTCCCAAACAAGCGTACCTGTATAAGCTAATGCAGCAGTAGGAAATTGTCTCGGGACAGGTGCCCAACTTGATTTTTCCGTTGTTCTTAAATCATTTCTGCTAAAATTAATTCCCCATTTTGTAACTCCTTTTTTATAACGAAGCGTTTTTAATGGAATCGCCATTTCCAAAACCCATCTGTCAGGATAGTGCTTCACAGCAGAAACCCATTTGTTATCCCAGTTTAAATCTACTGAACCGCCTTCATACATAAGTCCATCCCATTGTGCATTTTCGGCGTTGGTACCAAAGGCGAATCCATCAGTCTGGTCATCAAACGGATCTATGAAAACAATAAAATTGTCGTTTTTCAAAAAATTAAAATCTCTTCTTAACGACTCTACCATTTCTGTTTTGCGGGGTGCATCAAAGCATCTTGCCAAAAGGTAAAGATTTTTCTTGTCATAAGTCATCTCTA
>DASSHD010000711.1:0-6877 GCA_035693085.1 Hanamia sp.
CGAAATTTATGGGTAAGGGAAACTATGAACTCACCACAAAAAAAATGCTTTGCAAATACCAACATTCTCAAAAATCTTAAACAAACTGAATGATTTAAAAAAATTTATGGCAGGGATTAGTAGCTTGCGAATTTTGGGAAATTAAAAGTGAAACTAATAACTATGCGTTATTTTTTATACATTTAAAAGTTGTCCTTTTAAACAAATAAAAAAGCAGATATGGAAAAACAAGAATTTCCGAAGTTTATACAAAATAAAGCAACCGGTACAGACTCGTTTGAGGGGAGATCTGCAGAAAGAGTTGCCAATGCTTTAGAATTTCATATTCGTAAGACGACTGAATTAAATGAAGATAAAAAAAACAATTTGCCGCAAATAATAGGCCTAGAAGGAGCGTGGGGTTCAGGGAAATCCAATGTGATTCGGATTTTAAAGAATAATGTAAAAAAAGACTACCATGTCTTTGAGTATGATGCATGGGGTAACCAGGAAGATTTGCAAAGGAGATCTTTTTTAGAACAATTAACGCAAGAACTAATTAAAGAAAAAATATTAATTGGACAAACTACCATTAAAAAACGAGGTGGTGGGGAAGAAACCGTCACGTGGAGTGAAAAGCTTGAATATTTATTAGCTAGAAAAACTAAAACTATTTCGGAAAAATATCCAAGGATTAGCAATGGTATGGCTGCCATAGGTCTTGTAGCCATATTAACACCCATTTTTGTATTTATTGGATATATTATCAAAGCAACAAACATTAATTCAGGATGGGCTACACTTATATCAATTATAATTTCAATCTTACCAGGATTCGTAAGTTTAATAGTTTGGGGGCGTGCTTGTCGTAAGGATGCTCGATATAAAGATTGGGGTTATCTCCTGGCCATTTATAATGATAAAATCGAAAATGCTGTTAAATATGAAACTATAAGTGACAACGAACCGACGGTTAGTGAGTTTAAAGCTTGGATGAGCGATATTTCTGAATTTATAAATCCTAAAGGAGCAAAGAAGATAATCCTAGTTTTTGATAACATGGATAGGTTGCCTAGCGAAAAAGTCAGGGAATTATGGTCTTCAATTCATACCTTTTTTTCAGAAGATGGAAACAAAAATATTTGGGTAATAATTCCTTTTGATAAAAAACATTTAGCAAATGCTTTCGGTGATAATGAAAAAGAAGATAAAAAAGAATTAACTTCTCAGTTCCTTGCCAAAACATTTCCGATAACTTATAAAGTACCTCCTGCAATCTTAACAGACAGGAAAGAAATTTTCAATAAGTTTTTTACTGATGCCTTCGGAACAACTGAAGAAGAAGCGAAAGAAAAATTGCAACGTATTTTCTCAATAGTCAATTCTAACTTCACTCCCCGGGACATCATAGCATTTATTAATGAGGTCGTTTCATTGAAGCAAACATGGGAAAATGATATTCCACTAATTCCAATCGGGATTTTTATTTTACGGAAGGAACAAATATTGGCAAATAATATTGATGAGTATATTTTAGCTAATAGTTATTTAGACCAAATTGAAAGAATTATTGAGAATACTGAAGAATTGCAAAAGTACATTACCGCGCTTACGTATGGCATAAATACCGAAATGGCCGCCCAAATTCCTTTAAAACAATATTTGAAAAATACTTTAAAAGGTGAGAAAGATTTTGATATAAATAAGTTTTCGGGAAATAAACATTTTATTTCAGTACTAGACGATGAAATAAAAAGTATTGATCCTGCAATCATTGATAATTCTATTTTAACTTTATCCAAGCTTAATGTATCCACAGGTGTTAATATTACTCCTCTTTGGAATGAGTTATCTAGAATTTACTTACGTCAGAACCTAGCAGCCCTTGCTTTTGAGAAAACACAAGAAGCACTATTGTTAAATGCAAATGAACCTTATAAACGAAAAATTGCAAAGTATTTGTGCAAAAGCTATAGGGTATTTAATGAATTTAAAGGAAGCTCTTTTTTTAAAGCAATGCAATCCCTGGAGGAATTTATTAGTAACAACAATCTCAAAATTGAAATAGGAGATTACATAGAACCATTTCAGGTGAATCCTGAAACCTTTATAGAATATGTTTCAGAAGCGAAAGAAGATTTTCACAAATATAAAATTTCATGTGATAACAAAAAATTGGATGAGGCTTTAGAGAAAGCTGCACCTGCATCGTTGCCCTCGATGGACTTTATTCAATATTTAGTGAAAGATAATCTGTATGAATTTAGTGGCCTTACCCAAAGTATCGAGAAAGCTATTTCAGATAATTTAGTAGATGCTTCCAGCTTTCCTCAATTAATAAAGGCATATAAGTTTGTTAGTAAAGAAAAACCTTTAAAAGTAAAATTCACTAATAGCCAAGTTCAAACTTTAATTAATGCTACCACTGAGAAAACGAGTGCCGCTTATTACGATTTGGTTGCCATGAGCTTAGCAAGTCAATTTATTGATACAGCATATGAAGAAAATTTAGATCACAAAGTAGCTGGAAGGAT
Source organism: Hanamia sp. (assembly GCA_035693085.1). Taxonomy (GTDB): domain Bacteria; phylum Bacteroidota; class Bacteroidia; order Chitinophagales; family Chitinophagaceae; genus Ginsengibacter. The sequence continues at coordinate 2,514 of DASSHD010000711.1, forward strand.
TGAATTTTACGAGAATTATGATAGTTTATTAAAGTTAACCGTAGCATGGTCATCTCAACTATTAAGGAAAGCAGTTCGCATTATAACCCAACAACCTTTCGGCGATTCAAAATTGAACATTGTGGACATTCTACCACAATACAAAAAAATAAGAGATGCAATAAGTGTGGATGATGTGGTATTTTTAAATAAACTCAATGAATGGAGCAAATTTGCCCAAAAAGAAATAACAATAGCAAATATTGAAGAGGTTATTCCTAATTATGATTTTTACAAATCTTCTGAATTCGTAAAAAATTCCTTAACTGAACACATAAATAAAGTTGCGATTGAAAAATTAGGTAGTATTCAAACGGCAGATATATATGCGGACCGAAACAATGCTTCTAATTACTGGCTTAATAGTGCTGCATTGCTTATTCAAGGAAAGAACCTTGAAACAATACCAGATAATTTAACTGATTTTTGTAGAAAAATTCTAAATGGTATTTCCAAGGGAGAAGCTATTCCCGCTTCAGGACATTTTATAGACATTATTATTAATAAAGCCGATAAAGGGAAATTAGTTTCAACCATCATTTCATTAGGGGAAGATTTTTGTAACAAAGATCCTCTTATTACACCACCGCAGTTTTTATATTTTTCAAATAATTTTGATTTTATCAAAAAGATAAAGAATCGAGATGGTGCAATAACTCGAAATATCATTAATACAGTTATTACTGATAACGGTTGTTTAGAATATATTCTCGAAAACTCAACCACATATACAAAAATAATAAATAATTCAGGTAATGAAGGTGAGGAATTAAAGGAAAAAATTAGACAAATCATGACAACTCATCAATCCGATAAGCTTATGAATTTTGCTAAGTCAGTTGGAATCGGAGAATAATTCATTTTTTTTGGATAGCCCCCTCGCTTCTTCCCTTATTGGTATTCCAATAAACGAAAGCGGCTTTGTTGGTGTTCCCGCAAAAAGGGGGACAGGTGGACAAGGATAAGTGCGGCAGCTTCACCAACAAAATAAATAGAATGAAACCCTACTTTTGAGCATTAAACATGGAAGCCATAATAACATAACATTCGCAGTTTTACACATGAAACATTTTTAAAAATATTTTTCTTTCATTCCTCGCGAACCATCAAGAATAAGAAAATACAAATCAGCACTATAAGTTGGTTTACTGCTTTTGTGGCAACATCTCATGAGGTTCATAACCCAGCACATTTTATTTTATCATTTATCTGAATCACGGGTTCTTATCTCATGAAACATTTTTAAAAAAATTTTTGATTCATTTTGCACGTAATCATTCAAATGAAAAATACAAATCTGCATTATAAGTTGGTTTACTGGTTTGGAATAGTGAATTAAATTTACTGAAGAAAAATCAGGAAAGGTATTTATCGAATTGTTAGGTAGAAATAAATTGTCCAGGTTTTTACTAATAAACTGGACAATTTATTAACTTCGTTTTATAATAAAATAAATGAAAACATCGGACTACATAGCATTTACCATAGGTAGATTTCCCAAAGGGTATGTATTCACCTATACTGACTTTGAATCTAAGGTGAATTAGAAAAGCCCTCGCATTGGTTCGTGGCACACGAAACAAAATTCTCACCAAAGTCTTGATATTTGCAACCCAGCACATTTTATTTTATCATTTTTCTGAATCACGGATTCTCATCTCATAAAACATTTTTAAAAATATTTTTGATTCATTCCGCAGGAAGGCAAAAGGCATAAGGCATAAGGATTAATGCGTAAGGCCGGAAAATACAAATCTGCATTATAAGTTGGTTTACTGCTTTTGTAGGTGTAAGCTGAATATGGTTTAATAAAGAGATGACACCTTTTTAAAAGGTGACGTCTCTGAACCACCAAATAAGAAAATACAAATCTGCATTATAAGTTCCTTTACTGGTTTTGAGGCGGGAAGCTAAAGGTAGAATGGAGAAGCAGCAATAAGTTTTTTTTAAAAGTAAAATAATGGTATCTAATAATATAAATTTGCAGTACATACCATTTTATGAGAAAGCTTATCACTATTGTTTTCCTTGTTATCGACATCTATTCGTTTGGGCAACCTACACTTGACACAAAATATTCTTCAGATGTTTGTGCATGCCTGGACAGTATAAAAGCGAAAGGAATAAATGAACAGAACTTTTCAGATTGCTTTCAAAAAGCGGCAATGCAAAACAGTGGCTTAATTCTCAAAGAAACAAAACAGGAATACGGCGATACTTCGGAAGAAAGTGCTTATAAATTTGGAAAAGAGTTAGCTGAAAGGATATCAATAACCCTGGTGAAAAATTGCAGAACCTATTTTATAATTACAGATTCTATGAGATATGATGACTATAAAAATCTAAATGAAGATTCAATAAAATTTCAATTAAAAGACATGGAGGAAACGGAAGTCTCAAAACAAAATGATGAATTTTTTAGCAATAAAGCAATGTTATATTTTGAACTAAAAATGTATGACTCTTCTTTCACCAATGTGGAAAAAGCCCTAACCATTAACTCCGATAATATTCAGGGCTTGTATCTAAAAGGTTGGTTAAATGAGATAAAAGGAAATTATGACGATGCAATTTTGCTATACGATAAAGTTGCTGAATTAACACAAGTGAAAAGCTTTTACATTTTTTCGGAAATTGCCAAAAGGAAAAAAACCGGTATGTAACAAAAGTATTTCTCTCCCGCCCTAATTTGTAGTACACGAATCAAAATTCTCACCGATGTCCTGATGTTTGCAACTCAGCACATTTTATTCTATCATCTACTTCAATTAAGGTATCTTATCTCATAAAACATTTTTAAAAATATTTTTGATTCATTCTGCAGGAAAGCATAAGGCTTAATGCGTAAGGCCGGAAAATACAAATCTGCATTATAAGTTGGTTTACTGTTCTCGCCTTGATTCGTGGCCCACGAAACAGAGTTCTCGCCGAAATCCTGAAGTTTGTAACTAAGGACATTTTACTTTATCGCCCGTTAGTAGGACGTCAAATGCAATAGTGATTGTTTTCAACTTGACGCTACCTTTTGCACCAAAGCGGCTAATGTTTTATAATCATCATTATAACCATTCAGGATTTTAACTATGTTTCCATTTTTATCAATAACTACCTGTGTGGGCCACGCTCTTATCTTAAATATTTTCAACAGGTATCCGGACGGATCGGAAACAGTCTTGTAATCGAAACTTCTTTTTGATAAAAACTTTTTCAGCGAGTCTTCTTTATTAATTGCAATGTCCACAAACAAAATATCTTTCCGGTTTTTGTATTGATTCACCAGCTTATTCAGGTCCGGCATTTCGGCCACACAGGCAGTACAACCAATAAACCAGAAATTAAGTACTAAAATTTTTCCCTTTATTGTTTGTTGAGTGTAAATATTTCCATCTATATCTTTGTAATTAATAGCTGGTAGTGCTTTGCCTTCCCATTGATAATTATTATAAGCGCCGGTTCCTAAATCTTTTAACCAGGTTGTAATCAAAGGATCAATAGGAGTAGTTATTTTATACAACTCATAATAGACGGGATTACCGGAAATCAGGCGTAAAGGAAGATATTCTCCGGTCGCGACCTGTTTTAAAAACTCTCCTTTAGGAATAACTGAATCAGAAGGGGACAGAGCAATAAAATCATCTGATAGTTTTAGATCTTTATACCAGTAATTTGAAAAACTTGTCGGGTTATTCAATATATTTTCCGGCTTCTCTAATGGCTCTTTGTTAGCGGTCCGCTGTTTACAGGAAGAAAATGTCAGGGTAAACAAAAGTAAAATACAGGTGAAAAAGTATCGCATGATAAGAAATTTATAATGAGGAATTAAAAAAATCAACCGAAAATATTCACTTCTTATTGGCGTAAGGGTTGCCTTTTTTCTTTGTTCTCCTGATTAAAAAAGAGTCCTTTCCTAACAAGGCTTATTTCATGTAAAAACAGCCAAAACTAAATTCTTAATATAAAAAGTTATAGCGAAATTCGGAATCTTTTATAACCTTTCTCTTATTTTCATTTATGAATTTTCTGTTCTTTGAAATAAATCAAAATAGTAGAACAAATATAGATCATTTATTGTTTCACTGTAATAGCCGGTTTAGGCTAATTAATATTTTGATGTGCTAGGATTAACTTTGGTTTTAAAAAGCCATGCCCCATCCACGACAAACAAATCTGGCAGAAGAGTCTTGTAAGATATTAATACCAGAAGAATATTTAGCAGATTTTGAAGTCAACTACATTGAAAACAAACCCCAGGAATGGATAATAGAGTTAGTGGAAAAAGAAGAAAAGATACCCAAAGAGTTACAAGGCAAAGAAGTGGTATTGGA
>DASSHD010000712.1:0-14121 GCA_035693085.1 Hanamia sp.
ATGATTTTTTTACTTGAACTTGCATACTTCTAATTTTGTAACGGTAATTTCACTCATTTGGGTGAAATTACCATGAGCCTCTTTTCCACACTATGTGCGGAACTGAGGCTTATTTTATCAAGTAGCTTGCGATATTGAGGAATCTTATTGATTAAGTGAACTTCCTTAAAAAATATGTTTTTTTGAAGCAAACTATCTTGCCCGTCAGCAGAAAACACCCGCCTGCCAGACCAGGATGACCCGGTCGGACAGGAATGAGGCAGTAGGGCAGGAATAACCTTAATTCTTATTTTACCAAACTACCTTCCAAATCCTTATTTGCCAGTTGCCCGCACGCCGCATCAATATCTTTACCACGACTCACGCGCAATCTCACATTCACCCGGTGTGCAGCGAGATAATCCATAAATTTTTGAGTGGCTTCTTTATCAGGTTTTTCGTAATCGGCATTGTCGATAGGATTATATTCTATCACGTTTATTAAATGAACCGGCACCTGGCGGTAAATTTTTATCAGGTCATCTGCATCTTTTATAGAATCATTTTCATTCTTAAATAAAATATATTCAAACGTGATATCATTTTTTGTTTTATCGTAAAAATAATTCAGTGCTTCTATCAGCGATTTGATGTTATTGGTTTCATTGATGGGCATTAACTCACTTCTTTTTTTATCGTTCGCTGCGTGAAGGGATAGAGCAAGATTAAATTTTACCCCATCATCCCCCAACTGCTTTATCATTTTTGAAATTCCGGAGGTAGAAACGGTAACTCTCCTGGAACCCATGCCCAGTCCGTCAGGAGCTGTAATGCGTTCAATGGCTTTCAACACATTTTTATAATTCAGCAGTGGCTCACCCATTCCCATAAAAACAATATTGCTTAGTTTTTTTCCATAAGTTTTTTCTGCCATTTCATTTAATAAAGCAGCTTCATCATAAATTTCATCGAAGGTTAAATTGCGTTTTCGATCCATAAAACCTGTAGCGCAAAATTTACAACTAAGGCTGCACCCAACCTGTGAAGACACACAAGCTGTCTGCCTGTCTTCTACCGGAATTAAAACGCCTTCCACCAAATGCCCGTCAAAAGTTTTAAACCTGCTCTTTATCGTTCCATCGCTGCTGTATTGAGAGAGATTGTTAGTTAATGCAGGAAAAGAAAAACTTTTGGAAAGAGAATCTCTTAATTCTTTACTAAGGTTGGTCATATCTTCAAAACTGCGTACATGTTTTTTCCAAATCCATTCCCACACTTGCTTTGCGCGAAACTTCTTATCTCCAATAGATAAAAAATATTCGGTTAATTCATCCAAAGTAAGTGTCCTGATATTTTTTTGAGCGCTCATTTTGCAAAGATGTATTAATTGCTGAATTGGTAAAGGGTTTTATTTGTTAAATAAGATACACCCATGCTTATTTGCATTATATAAATGAACACTCAAAATTTGCAAATTTTGAAAGTGGAGGGCTATTGAAAACATCCAAAATTGACAATAGGATTTTCGTAAGTTAACTTGTAGAGAGTAAATTACACATAATTTATTATGTATATACATTTATTGATATAATTAATATAATAAAATTCGTTTTTTGACGTTTAAAAAAGATTAAGAGCAGAATAAACTTCAACCTATGAAAAAAAACTTTTACTTTCTGTTTCTTTTATTGTATTCCACTGCATACGGCCAGATTACATCACCTCAAATAAACGCGAATTTTGGTATAGAAGGAGATTTAAAGGCAAACTATTTCAATAATTCAATTTCTTTAAAATCGGATGATGATTGGTTTAAAGAAAATGCGTTATCAGGTGTTGGAGTAATTGACACTACCGGCGCTGCAGCAATACTTGCAAGATATGCTATTGATCCTACTTTTCGTCAGCAGCCTTTTGGCCGCACTATGGGAATAATACCGGGCACCGTTGTAAATGGAAGAGTGCTGATTGATGCTGTTTTTTTTAGGGATTATCATGGCAGCGATTCTACAATGTATGCTTCAGGGTCGAGTAAAAATGGAGATAGCCCTGCTGACTGGAACTGTCCGGTTGCGCAATCTGTACCAGATAAGAATGAAATTCTTGATGTAATGGCACATATACGAAGAGATGGCACAACCAGACAAGATTCTCTTTGGTTATTCGGGGGAGTTTCTATCGAACAAACTACAGGAGACAGATATTTTGATTTTGAATTGTATCAAACCGACATGGGCTATAATAGGGCTACACAAAAATTTTACAACTACGGGCCGGACGCCGGGCACACTTCATGGAAATTTGATGCCTCTGGTAATACTACACAGGCGGGAGATGTTATCTTTTCTGCCAGCTATGGGAGCTCTACATTATCATCAATTGAAGCAAGGATATGGATAAACCGGTCATCATTGTCCATTACTCCCCAGTCGTTTAATTGGAGCGGTTCATTTGATGGCGCTTATAGTGGTGCAACATTCGGATATGCAGGCATTGTTCCAAAGACTGCCGGAACATTTTATACAGGGATGGAGAACAGTACCACTGAATGGGCTGGCCCTTTTTCGTTAGTAAGAGGCGATAACAGCGTAGTAACAGACTATACTCCCGGCCAGTTTATGGAATTCTCTGTAAATCTTACTAAGTTGGGATTAGATCCTAATACTTTATTGAGTAATATAGGATGCAATGTGCCAATCAGAAGATTGTTCGTTAAATCAAGGGCATCCACTTCTTTTACTGCCCAGTTAAAAGATTTTGTCGGCCCGCTTGATTTATTTCAGGATTTCAAGGCCAAGTCTGCAGCAGATAGTTCAATTATTTACTGCGGGATCACGGGGCCTACTTCTATCAAAGTTACCAATCCTATACCTGGTTTTAACTATACCTGGACTACTACCGATGGGCATATTATAACAAATCCAATAAGTAGTTCGATAATGGTGGATTCAGCGGGTACCTATGTCGTAACTACGAGGATCTATGCCAGTTGCCCGGCTTTTTCGATAGATTCGGTGGTAGTTCCCCCTTTTAATAAAGCCTGCAGGGTGCTAGATGCTGAGGTGATAAACTTTTCGGGGGTGGTATCCCAACAAGAGGCTTTGTTGACCTGGTCTGTAACGGAAAATGATGCCATTGATCATTTCGAAATTGAAAGAAGCTACGACGGGATTCATTTCACTACATTGGGAATAGTTAATTCCCGGCCAACAGAATCCGAAGTTGTTTCTTACAGTCAAACCTACCCAATGCCAATAGGATCAGACGATGTATATTACCGGTTAAAAGTTGTAAATATTACCAATCATATTTCTTATACCAAGGTAATCCATTTGACAATTAACGGCGGCAATACAGGTGTTGATATAAGAATAATTCCTAACCCTGTTAGAGACTATATGCAGGTAAGTTTTTATTCTCCTAAGCAAAAAAATGTAAAAATGTCTATTTATGATGCTTCAGGAAGATTAATGCGCATTATAAATGCAAATATTCCCAAAGGGAACTCTATATTAAATATTTCTGATTTTCAGAGTTGGCCTGATGGCGTATATTCTGTAAAAACGGTTTTAGGAAATGATGTTTTCATAAATAAGATCGTCCTTAATAAATAAAATAAAGAAAGACCGTCTTGAATATATATTCAAGGCAGATCATCTTTTTAAATAATAAAATATAATATATTGCTTTATTCTTAATACGGGTCTTAGCTTATAATTACCATTTTCTTGTTTTATGGACAATAAAGCGCAAAATCAATAACAATTGTTTCTAAAGATAGGTTCAGGTTTTTATTGATCATTAATTTAATCCTGATTTTGAACTACTCGGAACTGTAAGTGGATATACTACATCTCCTGCTTTAATTGAACTATTTGTACCAAGTATAGGGCGTATTTGTTTAACAGATTTTGCGGTAACCTGTCCTGATGCCATCAAAGTATCTTTTTTCATTTTGAAAATCCAATAAATTATAGAGACCTGCGTTGGTCTTTAATGTTTTACCAGCCATTATCAGATTGGTCGTCAAAAAATTTTACACGTATTTACTGAATGTCAATATTTACTTCACTATATTCGGCAGGAGTATCAGTAAGACGTACATTTAATATAGAATTCCCTTGATTATCTTTACTTTTTGTGCAATCAGTCAAAAATAAAACTCTCAAAGAACAGTATAAGAGTGAAAATATTACACGTTTTTTTCATAAAAATTTATTTTGTTATTTATTTCAGAAAAAAATCGTGTCAAACGCTTATTATATTGATTTTGTAAGATGTATCAATTGTCGAATCGTAAGATGATTTTATTTGTGAAAGTGATTGAGGGTTGAAAATATTTATCTTGCAACTCTTTAAAAAAATAAGATGGAAACTGTTTATGTAATTGACGCTTTAAGAACAGCAATAGGCAGGTACGGCGGAGCTTTGAGCACGATCCGTCCTGATGATCTGCTTGCCGATGTTATAAATGCGTTGATAAAAAGAAATGGGAAAATTGATGTAAATGAAATAGAAGATGTAATTGCCGGTGATGCCAACCAGGCAGGGGAAGACAACCGCAACGTAGCCCGTATGGCTGCTTTGCTGGCAGGCTTGCCCGTTACTGTTGCCGGTAATACCGTGAATCGTTTGTGTGCAAGCGGGCTTCAGGCGGTTATGGATGCATCGCGCGCTATTATGTGCGGAGATGGAAATACTTTTTTAGCAGGCGGGGTAGAAAGTATGACCAGGGCGCCTTTTGTAATGAGTAAATCTGAAGGTGCTTTTACCCGTAAATCTGAAATTTATGATTCGACGATAGGATGGCGTTTTCCAAATAAAAAATTAATTGAAAAATATTATCCATATTCTATGGGCGAAACTGCGGAAAATGTTGCAGGTCAATGGAAAATATCCAGGCATGCGCAGGATGAATTTGCTTATGAAAGCCAGCAAAAATATTTTGCCGCATTGGCTGCAGGCAAATGGAAAGAAGAAATCGTACCGGTAGAAATTACTCCCAACAAAACCGACCGTATTATTTTTGATACTGACGAACATCCACGTAAAAGTTCTTTGGAAAAATTATCGCAACTAAGAGCAGCATTTGTAAAAGACGGAACCGTTACTGCAGGTAATTCTTCAGGCATTAATGACGGCGCTGCCATGCTCCTTCTGGCAAATGAAACTACCGTAAAAAAATATGGCCTGAAACCAATGGCTAAAGTGGTAAGTATGGCAGTTGCGGGAGTAGAACCAGCCATAATGGGGATAGGCCCCGTTGCCGCTACACAAAAAGCATTGAAGCGGGCAGGCCTTACCGTTAGTGATTTGGACTTGATAGAACTCAATGAGGCATTTGCTTCGCAATCCATTGCCTGTATCCATGAACTGGGGCTTGATCTTGAAAAAGTAAATGTAAATGGAGGCGCTATTGCTCTTGGCCATCCTTTAGGTTGCAGTGGGGCAAGGATTGCTACCACTTTATTGTATGAAATGAAAAGAAAAGAAGCGCGATATGGATTAGCAACTATGTGCGTAGGAGTTGGCCAGGGAGCGGCGATGATCTTTGAAAATGATTTGAGGAATGCTTAATGCTGAAGCTCGAAGCTTACCAATAAACATCGAAAGAAAGTGATTCCTTTTCCGCTTTTATGCGATTGTTTTCCTGGATAACAACTGCTATTGCGGCTGCAGTTACAATAGCTGCTGCTGCCATAAAATAAAATGCTGTATAACTTTTTTTCTTTTTTTTCTTTTTATCGTTTTTACTCATTTTCAAAGGGTTAAAAATTCATAATGCAATTTAAGAAAACAATGAAATTTAAAAAAGAGATATTATTAAATTATGATGAATATTTTTGGGGTTTGCCACGGACCTGCCTGTCGGCAGTCAGGTTACACGAATTGCCACGGATTTTTTTAGCACGAATTAAGAATTGACACTTTCAAAATAAGATGCAGGTTTATAGTAAACAAACAAATAAAAGGAATTTCATTTTCGTTGTTTGCCACGCCTGCGTGCATGAAGACATTCAGACTCCGGATTTTCAAATCTGCTTTCAACAAATGATCTATAAATTTGCCTTTGCAAATTATACTTTTAAAAATGTCGTTAACTAAAAGAATAAATCCTTTTTCCAAGATCAATAACGATACCGGCTTTGCAACTAACAGCAGCGATACCGGCGGTCGTTTTATCAATAAAGATGGCAGTTTCAACCTGGTAAAAACAGGAATGCCTTTCCGGAAAAGATTTAGCTTGTTTCATGATATGCTGAATCTACCTGCCTGGAAATTTATTACTGTAATCTTTCTTTTTTACATCATTATCAATATCATTTTTACTTTCATATATTTCGGGTTAGGCCCTTCTCAATTTGATGGATTAACACCTGGAAATGATTGGAAGATTTTCCGGGAATTGCTTTATTTCAGTACTCAAACAATTACTACGGTTGGCTATGGACACGTAAGCCCCATCGGAGACGGAGTAAACGTTGTGGCTGCCATTGAAGCGCTCACGGGTTTTCTTTCTCTGGCAATTGCTACGGGCCTTATCTATGGCCGTTTTTCAAAGCCAAAGGGTTATCTGATATTCAGTGATAATGCACTGATAAGTCCTTATAAAAATGGAATAGCGCTTATGTTTCGCTTTGCCGGTTATAAAGATATGCATTCACTCACCGATCTTGAAGTAAGAGTTAATACGGGTTTACTTTTAGTTGAGAACGGGAAGCCCGATTATAAATACTTTACTCTCGACCTGGAAAGAACAAAAGTGGAAAGCATGGCTATGAGTTGGACCGTAGTGCATCCTATTGATGAGAAAAGCCCGTTTTACGGCTTTACAGAAGAAGACATGAAAAACGCTGATGCAGAGATATACGTATCGCTTCGGGGCTTTGATGATGTATTTTCAAACTATGTACAACAACGGACTTCTTATACTTATAATGAAATATTATTTAACCGGAAATTTATTCCTATGTTTCGTGAAAGTGATGACGGCAAAACGACGATATTGGAACTTCATAAATTAAATATGCATAAAGCAGTTTGAAATACTACCGCTAATTAATTTAGATTACCATCAGACTTCTCTTTTTTGCTAAAATAAAAAATAGGAATTCTGTTAATTTGTTTGTTTACTTTAATAGGCCAATCTTTATTTCAAAACCTTACTGATTGAAAATATTCACCGGCAAAATTATTTCCCAGCGATTGAAACCTGTGCCGCCATAAAGATCTTTATCTAATAAACGGCTGTATCGGACTCCAAAAGAAACATTTACCTGGTTCCACCATTTGGTATCGAAATAAATCTCTGTTCCGGTAGATCGGAAACCGGCGTTGTAGGGAGTGTTGTTTGAATAGAAATCTTTTACCTCGGTATCATCGTAAAATAAATTAGCGCGCACTCTTAAAAAATAAATGATATTGGCAAAGCCCCAGTCAGGAAGTGCTAACGGTAAATGATAATTAATTCCCCATTTATACATTTTATAAAAATTCACAGCCTGGTAACCTCTTGAAAAAGGAAATCCACTGGAGAAATTAATTTGATTGATACTGTCTTTTTTCAAATAAGCAACATTTAAAACAATACTGTGCGTTTTGGTAAATCCCGGAAAATATAAATTGGCGTTTGCCACATATTGATAGCCCTTATACCGCGATAAAGGAGTTTTATAAGTAAGCGAGATTGTCTGTGCGAAGCCTGGGAATATCTGTTGCTGCGCCTGTTGGGTCTGGTGGCTAAATGATAAAAAATTACTGTTGTAACTGTAGGATGATGTTCCTAATGAGTCTTTGTAAGGCCCCCTGAATGTGGCACTGCTATAAACATATTGCGAGCCGAAATTCAGATAAGTAAAAGACCGCCCTTTACTAAAATTGAGTGGGATATTAAATCCTGCATAAGGTTCTAACTGATTATAGTGAATCAGTTTTTGGTGAAATAAAGAACTTCTGTCTATGAGATAATTTACTCCAGCCGATAAATATGGAAACCATGCTCCATAAGTAGCATCAAAACTTACTTCTTTATATTTTTCAGCACGGTCATAAGTAAAAGATACATCTGATTGAAGTGTATTTAAAATATTTTCACTCACAAGGCTCAAAGTGTATTGCGGATCATTTATTGCCGGCTCAATGCTGTGGAAATTAAAAAGATGAAAACTCTTCCTGTATTTCTTTACAGTAAAACTATCATTTGGTACGGAGTATAATAAATCGGAGTTGGTATTATTAAGAACAGTGATGTCATAATCTGAGGTACTTTTTTGAAGGTCTCTTATATTTATTTCAGAGAAATTCAATGATTGTTTTGGGAATTGTTGCAATCGGTATCCTTCGGCTGTGAACGAACTCCATACAATGTTTGAATCATTTACCGAAACATGATATTTTCCCACACCCTGTTCGTTTTTGGCTTCTATTAGCCATACTTTCTTATCACGGAATGTATAAGCAAACAATTCATCATTTTTTTTATAAGAATATGAAAAATAAAGTGTATCGTGTAGAAAGAATGGAAACCCAATTACATTATAAGTGAACGGAAGCAGATATTCGGTTTTATTATTTGAAAGATCAATTTCCTGGAGTGACATTTTTCCTTCGGAATTTCTTACGGCGGAAATTATTTTGTGATCATCAAAAAATTTGGGATAAGTATAAAACAGATGATCCGGGTTTGGAATCTCATAAATGATTTTCCCCGTTTTAGAATTTAATAATTGAAGGTTATCCTTCCCGGAAGGAGGTTCATGTACTGCTATAATTTTTTGTCCGTCATTACTTATATCAGGTGAAAAATATTTACTATTTTTTGTTATCGTATGTTGATGTCCGTTAGTAACATCCAGAATCTGCAAGTCACTATAATCGCGATAACCCCATCGGATATCAGGACGAAAGGAAGCATATACTATTTTCCCGTTGCGATAGCTAAAGTAGGGATAAAGTGTATAATCCTGGGTCCTTATTTTACGTTCGTTGCCATTTTTTTTTCGAATTATAAATTGTGGATTTTCTTTGTAAGTATTTTTTACAAAAATCAACGAGCCATCTTCAGTGAATGATGGAAATTGTTCGCTACGAAATGTTCCCAACCCTCCTCCGACCTTACCTTGGGAGTTGAACTTTTTCTTAAAAAAATCAAACGAATTATTTCTGAATGTAACATAGTCAACACCTGCATATTTTTTTATCGCATGTTGAAATGGATAAAATAAACTTTTATAAGCTGCTGCATTTTGAGTAACATTTTCCCAGAAATCATCGCCATATTTTTCCCGTCCATAAGCTACCATTAAATAACCCAGCGCATAATGGTTCGGCACAAAATCTTTCAACGAACCGTTTCGCAACTTCATCCAGCTATAATTTTTCCCCGCTTTCCAAAGTGCACGGTAATCGTCAAAAAAGAAAGGAAGCCTCCCACGGCCTTGTTTACTCATGTTTGTTTCATTAAACACCGCATCACCTTCAAAAAACCAGTTAGGTATTGCCGCGTCATTAGCGAGCGCCTGGCCTTCCTGGCCAAAGAGAATCCTCATTACTCTTGATAGACCGACATCAAAATTATTGTATTGCTCTACATGCCTGTATTCGTGAATAGTAAGTTGGTCGGGCCATGGAAGACTGCCTATTTCAAAACTATTTTGATTGGGAGTTAAATAAAATTCACTTCTGAAGGGGCCTAAAGAAACATACGCATTGGAAACAGTGGTTTGATTTTGAAGAACAATATTTATTTTTTTTGAACGGCTTCCAATCGTTTTTTCAGTTGGTGTTTTTATATGAGAAATAATGTTGGTGATTCTTGTGCCAACTGAATCAAGGCCGGTTGGGAAAATAACCCGTGAATCCGGTGTGTTTATTTGTTTCCATTTTATAGAGGAAGGATCTCCGCCAAAAATTTGAGAAAATCCTTGTGAACAGATGAATAACATTAAAAGAAATAATGAAATTTTTTGAGCAGGGATCATATTTATCTTTCAGTGTTAAAGATAGGAAAATGTTTTTTGGGTAATAGATAAATTGGGTTGCAAAATATTTATCTTGCGTGAAATAAAAAACCTTATTAGGAACGTTTTTTGTTTTATAAGAACTATACTTTAAGTGAATTATTTTCGTTTTTTGAAAGTGGGCGGTGTCCCACCGCCCACGGCGGACCACCCGGGTTGGTGCCTGCCTGACCGGTAGGCAGGTCTCCACCAACCCGCGACATTTTGAAATGCCTCCGTTTTGTAAGAACTATACTTTAAGTAAATTATTTTCGTTTTTTCAGAGATGTATTTTGAATATTAGTAAAACCCAAGAGAACATGCTCAAATCACTTTCATTCCTTTCATTGGCATTTATGATCCTTTTTTGTGTCTCATGTGGCAAAAAGGATCCTCAGCAAAGTTTGCCCTTAGAGCAGTTTTTTGAAACGAATGTACTCAATCGTAATTTTGTAGTTTCTCTGGCACAGGATAGTTCCGGTGATATTACTTCAGATTATAGTGGCTACATTTTTGTTCTCCTTAAGACGGATTTTTATCATGGGCCTTTAAAAGTCACCAAAGGTTCTGCTGAATATGATGGTACCTGGACTGCTGACAGCGATTATGGAAAGCTTACCATAACTCTTCCGGATACGCCACAAATATTTCAGTTTTTGACACGCGACTGGCGTTTTGTAAAAAAAGATATCCCTACTCTTCAATTGGCCCCCTGGGGCACTACACAGCCCTATTTGCTAAATATGACGAGGCAATAGAAGTAGTTTGACTTTTAGAAAGTTATAAAATACTCAATTTTTTTAAAAACTTAAAATAAAACTTTCCAAAAGTTTTGGATGAAAACCATTTCTTCCTCATTGATTTCATACTCGCTACTTAATTCATGTATCTTATTACTTGTACCTTCCTCATCCTTATCTTTACAAAAATTCTTACATGAAAATAAAAGAGTTTATAAAATACCTTGAAACTATTGCTCCGGTTAGCTTACAGGAAAGCTATGATAATGCAGGATTATTAACAGGAGATGAGGAAACTGAATGTACCGGTATCCTTACTTCTCTTGATGTTACAGAATCTATTGTGGAAGAAGCGTTGCAAAAAAAATGCAACCTGATTGTAGCTCATCACCCCATTATTTTCAGAGGCATAAAAAAAATAAACGGGAAAAATTATGTAGAACGCACTGTAATTTTTGCTATAAAAAATGACATTGCTATTTACGCAATTCATACAAATCTTGACAATGTGCCTGAGGGAGTAAACAAAAAGATTGCAGAAAAATTAGGATTACAAAATTGCACATCACTTTTGCCGAAAGAACAAACTTTACAAAAGCTCGTTACTTTTTGCCCTGTTAAAAGTGCGGATGTAGTGCGCAACGCTTTATTTGAAGCGGGCGCCGGCGCTATAGGAAAATATGACGAATGTAGTTTTAACGTTGAAGGATCGGGAACTTTCAGAGCCAATGAAGGAAGTCATCCTTATGTGGGGAAACCCGGTGAAAGACATCTTGAGAATGAAGTAAGGATTGAAGTGATTTTCCCATCATTTTTACAAAACAAAATCGTTCATTCTCTTAAATCCGCTCATCCTTATGAAGAAGTAGCTTTTTATATTCATTCCTTAGAAAACCTGCAGGAAACTATAGGAAGTGGTCTGATAGGGGAGTTACCTGAAAATATCACCGAAACCGAATTATTGAATAAAACAAGAATGGCTTTTCATCTTTCAGTAATAAAACATACCTCATTTTTGAATAAGGCTGTAAAAAAAATAGCTGTTTGCGGTGGCGCTGGTATTTTTCTGCTGAAAAACGCTATAGCAGCCGGGGCACAGGTTTACATGACGTCTGATATTAAATATCATGAATTTTTTGATGCGGATGAGCGGATTTTATTGGCAGATATAGGGCATTATGAAAGCGAACAGTTTACAATAGAACTTTTAACTGAGCTTTTACAGCAAAAATTTCCTAACTTTGCCGTCCTAAAAACGGAAATGAATACTAATCCTGTTAAATATTTTATGTAGCAGGGTTTAAAAATTTAAAAAAATCAATCATTATAATAATTTATGGCACAGGTAAAAGATTATTCTGTAGAAGAAAAATTAACATCACTTGTCAATCTTCAAAAAGTTGACAGTAAATTAGATGGCATTCAGATATTAAAAGGCGAATTGCCAATTGAAGTTAGTGATCTTGAAGATGAGATAGCAGGATTAAACGCCCGTCAAAATCGTATTGAGGAAGAAATAAACGGCATACAACAGTTTATTGAAGAAAAGAAAACTATTATTAAAGAGTCGGGTGAACTGATAAAAAAATATGAGAAGCAAAGCGATAATGTAAAAAATAACCGGGAATTTGAGGCTATTAACAAAGAAGTGGAAATGCAAACACTGGAAGTGAAACTTGCTGAAAAACATATTAAAGACGCTACTGAAGATCTTGCCGAGAAAGGAAAGCAGCTTGAATTGGCAAAAAAAGCGATTTCTGTAAAAGAAACTAATTTAAAAGCAAAAAAAGCCGAACTCGAAAAAATAATTGCAGAAACTGACAAAGAGGAAAAACATTATAAAAAACTGGAGGAAGCTGCCAGAAGCGCTGTTGAAGAAAGGTTGTTGGTGAGCTACGATAGAATTAGAAAAAATTACCGTAACGGGCTTGCAGTGGTTCCGGTAGAAAGAGATTCGTGTGGTGGATGTTTTAATGCGATTCCTCCACAAAAACAAAGTGAGATCAAACAAAGAAAGAAAATTATTGTTTGTGAAAACTGCGGGCGCATCCTTGTAGATGACGATCTGGAAAATTCTGTGGAAGTAAAATAAAACCAGGGTTTATTTTGAAATAGTAAAGGCACTTTTTAGTGCCTTTACTATTTTAGGTACTCATAAAAAGAATTGAATTAATCTTCAGTAAATAAGTAAACTAAAAATTGTAATTTGCTTTTTTATGCTTAAGCAATTACACATACATAATTATGCAATCATTGATTCTTTAGATATCAATTTTTCCAACCATTTTAATATAATAACCGGCGAAACCGGTGCCGGAAAAAGTATCCTGATGGGAGCGCTTAATTTAATCCTTGGAGAAAGAGCCGACACATCAGCATTACTTGATAAAGAAAAAAAATGTTTTGTCGAAGGAATTTTCAATGCCAATCACCCGGCGGTAAAAGAATTCCTTCAAAATAATGATCTTGACAGTGAACCCGAAATATTGATCCGGCGTGAAATATCCGCAAATGGGAAATCAAGGGCTTTTATCAACGATACTCCGGTTACACTTTTACAGTTGAAACAATTGTCTTCATTGCTGGTGGATCTTCATCAACAATTTGATACGCTACAATTAAATAGCAATGATTTCCAACGCGAGGTAATAGACGCGCTTGCAGGTAATGGGAAATTACTTGAGCAATATCAAACAGTCTTTAAAAAATACCGCATCGTATTGCAGGAACTGGAAAAATTGAGAGCGGAGCAATCTGCGGCTAATAAGGAACTTGATTACAATCAATTTTTATTTGATGAATTAGAAGAGGCAAATTTCCAGGAAAATGAAATTGAAAATATTGATGCGGAAATAAAATTGATGAGCAATGCTGAGAATATAAAATCCACTCTTGCTGATATTTATTTTCAACTGGAAGAAAGTGAACAACCTGTTGTACAACAAATAAAATCAATCTTCAATAGATTACAAACTCTTCAAAATATATATCCCGAAATTCATTCCCTGAATGAAAGATTACTTTCTGTGCAAATTGAATTGAAAGATATTTCTTCCGAAATAGATAATATTAGTCAAAAAGTAAATTATGATGAAGAAAAGATCAATAGGCTCAATGAACGTATGGCTGTGGGTTACGGACTTCTAAAAAAACATAATGCAACAAATACTGCCCAATTGATTGAAATAAAAGAACATCTCCAAAAAGAGTTACAAAAGGTAACGAACCTAACACAGGCCATAGATGAGAAAGAAAAAAAATCACGTGAATATTATTGTGATTCATTAAAAATTGCAAAAGATATTTCCGGAAACAGGAAAAAAGAAATAAAGCCTTTTGAAGAAAAAGTAAATACCCTTTTATCTCAGGTGGGGATGCCTAATGCAAAAATAAAAGTGGATATA
>DASSHD010000713.1:0-14456 GCA_035693085.1 Hanamia sp.
GTAAGGATTAAAATCTTTAAAAAATGTATTTGGAATCTTTACTTCCCACGTATCATTTTCTAATTTTTTCCACCCCTTGACGATTTCCGAACCTTTTATCACCACCTTCTCGCCAGGAGCTGCTTCATAAACAATTCTTTCCGAGTTGGAATTCCCACCGCGTGGCGGCGTAATTTGCTCCCGATAAATTCCTGCATGTACAATTATTTCATCGCCAGGCATGGCCACATTTGCTGCTGCAGAAATAGTTTTAAATGGTTTGGATAAAGAGCCACTATTATGGTCATCGCCATTTAGCGAAACATGGTATTTCACGTGGTGTATGGCATAAGGCTTTTGTTGTGCTGAAACAGTCACACTGCTTAAGGCAAACGCGGCGAGCAGAAGTTTTTTCATATTTTTTTGTTTTTATCTTACTAATAATTCCGCAGCGTGTTATATTGCACGCCGCATGAAAATGCAAAATGATTTTTTTTGAGCTTGCAGTTCAAATGCTTTTTACCACGCCTGGACTGATACGTTCAGGCGGAAATCTCACCAATCTTCACAAACCTGCCTGGTCGGCAGACAGGTCTGAATTTGTTGCACAAATTTATCCAACGCATAGTATAATTAACCGTATCTTTTTCTCAATAATTCCATCATATAAACATTTACATCCCACTCCGATGGTTTCTTTTTTAGCTCATCAATTTCGGAGATGGAGAGAAGCGAAAAAGCTATTAAATAACTAAACTATTTGTAGAAAAGTATATTCTCAGGGCTAATACTGCCATTTCTTATATAAGCGTTTTCTTTTATCATAGTTATACATATTTTATTTATGAAATAAACAATGTTTCAATTTCTTCAAGAGAACTGCCTTTTGTTTCTTTTACTTTTAAATACATATAAATAAAAGCGATTGCGCAAAAAATAGCATAACAAAACATGGTAACCGATACGCCTAATTGTTTTGTCATAATCGGGAAGCTAAGTGTTACTGCAAAATCGGCCAGCCACAACGAAAGTGTTGCTATAGACAATGCCAGGCTACGAATGAGATTAGGAAAGATTTCGGAAAGATATACCCAAACCACCGCACCCATTGTAGCGCCAAAAGAGGCTACATAAAGGAGCATAAAAATCAGTACGATATAATTATCGAAATAATGGTAATGGAAACATAGCCCTACCGCTGTTAATGATAAACCCATAAGCACACTGCCTGTTAACAGTAATTTTCGGCGCCCTATTTTATCAACCAACCCTATGGCTACAAAAGTGGAAGCCACATTTACTACGCCAATAATAATAGTTTGAAATAATGACGAACTGCTGCTGATTCCGGTTTCCTTAAAAATTACGGGGGCATAATAAATGATTGAGTTGATACCTGTTATTTGTTGAAAAACAGCAATCAAAATACCAATAAATAATACAGGACGATAAGTTTTGGTAAGCAATAGTTTCAATGTAATGCGATGTTGATGATGAAAACTCTGCTCAATATCCGAGAGTTCCTCGTCAACTGGTAATCCGGGCGAAATTTTTTCGAGGATATCTTTAGCCTCTTGCTTCCTTCCTTTCATGATCAGCCATCTCGGTGTTTCGGGTACCTTGAGCAACAACAGAAAAAACAGTAGCGAAGGAGCCGTTTGCGAAGCAAACATCCATCTCCAGCTATTTTCGCCCAGGTTATTTAAAAAGTAGTTGGTAAAATAGGCTACGAGTATGCCTATCACAATAGCCATTTGATAACAGGCAACGAGCCGCCCACGCCATTTTGCCGGTGCCATCTCGGCAATGTACATAGGAGATACCATGGCAGCAGCGCCTACACCCAACCCGCCAACAAGGCGAAATAAAATAAACACAAATAGCTGATGCGACATTCCGGCTCCAATGCCCGAAATGGCAAACAGTATAGCGCACACGATCAGCGATAACCGGCGGCCATAGCGATCGGCTATTTTACCGGCGAACATTGCTCCGACAGCACAACCAATCAGGATGGAACTTACCGACCAACCCAGCATGTACTCATCCATAGAAAAATATTTGCTGATGTAAGGTATAGTACCGGAAATGATGGCAGTATCGAAACCAAACAACAGGCCGCCTAATGCTGCCACGCCACTTGTAAGTATAATAAATGACCTGTTCGGCTTATTTGTACCATCCATTTTAAGCGTGATGATTTTTGTGGTTGAAGTTTTCAAAATATTAGTTTTCGCAGTTTAATTAGTTCCTGGTTTAATTGTCGAAATACTATCCAACAGTACTTACAGGGTCTTGATTATCCAACAAAATAGGAAAACCTACTGTTGAGCAATTAGCCCTGAGGCATATCCGGAAAAGCGGACAGTGCATAGAGGCTGTAGTATCCATATCTCCGGAAACGCCCATACCGGCAGCAATCCACATCTGTGGCCACCCGGAATTAGTAAATACAATCATTTTCTACATTGGCGTTAACCAGACCAATCCAACACGTATGGTGTTTCAGTGGTTTCGTAAAATCCAACAAGCAAAATCCTGATGACTGCCACTACTCTCCATGTTTCTCCAGGTTGCAAAATAATTGATCGTTTACACATTGACAGTAAACAAACTTTTAATACAGATTTTCATTTATCCTTGGGTTATCCAATTAAAAGCACCGGTATTCTTTTCAATTCAAAAATACTTCATCTGTAAAAAACCATCCTTTATCCCCTTTACCCTTATGCCAGGACGGAAGCTTGCTTACAGGTTTTACTATTAATTTCAGCACCTTTAAAGTTGATTTTTGAAAATTTGCATCATAGCCTGTAGTATAGAGTGGGGCTTCTTTTGACGGCTGCGCAGGACGAAGGCGTTTCAGCAATCTTAGCGATGAAATCGTTTTGCCACCCCATACTTCAATTTCCTGTGGTGGCATAAGGTAACTGTTGATATCAACTATGCTACTAATATTAACAGAAGAAATTGAGGTTAGATTTTTAAAATGGAACAATACCTCCATAGGTACCCCGTGCGTTGCAAGCCATTTGCCGTCTCTAAAGTTATTGCTGCCCAATTTGCCGTCATGCAAAGTAAGTGTGCCATCGCCTTTATATTGTGCATCAATTGCTGTGAGTAACTGCACAGAGTCAGGAGCCACACCGGCTTTATAAAATCTTTTTTCTACCACATCACTGCCGATCCAGCCCGCTTTAAATGCCCGCGCTTTAATTACTTCTTTCTTATCCAGCATCACACCAGGTTTGTATATTGGCGAAGAAATACTGTCAGGTATAGTTCCATCTGTAGTGTAGCGAATCGTAACGCCATTTATATAATGTTTTAATTGAAGTGACTGAGCGGCCGTTATCACCTGTTCTTCATTTTCTATTAAAGGTGGATTTAATTTTATCAAAACTGTATCGCCCTTGAAGCCGGTCTCTATTGCTGTAGTCTTCAGGCGCTGTTGTAACGAATTTAATTCAGCAACACTCAGCGTAACATCCCAAATAAACAAATGGCTAAGTTTCTTCAGTCCGGAAAGTGACTGCAGGTTGGCAGCCGCTACTTTAGTTCCGGACAGCGACAAAATTTTCAATTCTTTCAGTTTGCTCAATTCCTGTAAACTAGCGCCGGTAATATCTGTAAAGGATAAATTCAGTTTCCGCAGATTGGGAAATTGGCCGATCGTTTTTAAATCTTCATCGGTTACCGGCATCTTATTCAGATTAAGTGTAACAATCTGATTTTTTACCGCCAACAAATCATTTAGTTGCTGCGGCTTAAATTGTTCCTTGCTGAAAAATTCAACACTCAATGCAGGCGAGCCGATAGCAAGCGGTTTTACTACGCGATAGTTATTATTTAATGATTGCACTTTCTTTTCATCAGGCGCAGCAAAGGTATAATCATCCGTTTCTATAGTTTGAAATAATGGCATGGCTAACAACCGTAAACTATCTTTCCGCGGAAGTGAGTCCACTTTTGCAGTAAAGCTGGCGCCGCCCTTAATCCAGTGGTATAAAATAGCTATTTCATCATCTGTCAATTGCGGCTTACCCTGCGGTGGCATGTGTTTGCGACTTTCTAAAGGGAGATGAATACGCTGCATCAAAAGGCCAAAATCGGTTTGAGTGGTATCCCATAGCTTTCCATCTTTCCCCCCTTTCATCAAAAATTCTTTTGTTTCCATTACCAATTCTCCTTTTGCTTTTTGGGCACTATGGCAACTGATACATTTTGCTTCCAGAATTGGCTGCACCATGTTCGCATACACGAAAGCATCTTCAAACAATACCGGCGGAGCCTGTTTCGCCGGATTCACCGGTTCAAAAATAAAATCCTGCCCGTGTGTGATGTTGCCCCCAAGATGCCCGGTAATTATTATCATCACCATTGCGCCAAATGAAGTAACGAACAATGCCGGCCTTGCTTGTCTTACTTTGGCCCTGAACATGTACCACACTAATGAAAGAAATGAAATGAAAATGCCGCCCCATTTATGCCAAACCAAAAGATCCGGAGTATAGCCAGGTTCTCTTGAAAGAAATAATCCCATCAGAGCCGTAACAACTGAAGTAAAGGCAGCAGCCAATAATAAGTCATCGCCTATCTCTGTCTTCACCCCTACATAAGATTTCTTATAGCCGGAAAACAATTCCCAAAAAATACATAAGGCCAGCATTACAATTGGAAAATGCAAAAACAACGTATGCATCCGTCCTGCAAACTGCAGCCATTGCGGTACCTGGAGCCTGTTGTCAAAAATAAAAAGAAACAGCAACAGGATATTAAGCGCCAGCGTACTATCAAAAATTATTTTTTTCCAACGATGCATCTCTTAATAAATTTTAATTTCATCAATGAACATCCATCCATGTTGCCCTTTGGCGGAATGCCATGCCGGGATGAAAGACAGTGGCTTAAGCACAATTTTAATTTTACTGCTCAAAACTTTTTTATTGGTATTTAATATTTCAAAAACAGTTGCGCTGCTTTGTTGGCTTGAATCTGCAACGATCTTCTTCTCTGCTAAAAATTGAAATTCATTTTTTTTATCATCAAAATAATAAACCCGGACCGATTCCGGTAAAAATATCCAGCTTCCATAGTCGCGAAGAAAATCTAAAAGCACAGAAGTTATTTTTTGTTTCTTTTCAAGTGAAACATTGATAACTACAGAATCAGTTTGATAGCCGATGAAATTTTTGCTTTGGCTGTTTGCCACGCCGCCTTCGTTATCAAATAAAGTTTGCGCCCCGTTGCCGGGATATTTTTCATTAGGTTCCGTGGCTTGTACTGATTTTATTTTCAATCCATCTTTTATGAATGTTATCGCTACTGTTTCAGAAGGAAGAAACCCATCGCCAAAAACTTTTGCTTTTAAAGTGGTAAATGATTTTTGTATCTCTAATGGTTGATTATAATAAGAATCATTCTGCGTAGGTTCCTTGCCGTTTAATGTAAAAAATATTTTTGTGTCCGGTTGAGCAAATTGCATTGAAATCATTGCAGGCGTTTGAAAAAAAATCGAATGATATTTCAACATTGGAGGCGCTAACTGAAATGTTTGTTGGGCATAACAATTATTAAAAATCAATAAAATCAGAATCGGTAAAAAAAGTTTCTTCATTAAATAACAGGCGTTAGTTTGTAAGGGTACACTTTGTCGGAATTCCATTGAGCAATGTATAAATTTTCTTCATCGTCGATGCAAACATCGTGAGGGTACGAAAAGCACTTGATGGTTTGATACATTTCATCCGGTTTACCATCTTCATAAGTTGGTTCCGAGCCTGCAAGATTAGAAACCACTTTATAATTTTTATCAAGAATGGTTACGAAACCAGAATGTTGCCACAGCCTTGAGTTCGATTGCAATACAGCCGAATATAAATAATCGCCCTTGATTACGGGTCTGCAAACCCATGCGCCGGGCAGGGAAATGGTGTTGATGTATTCGCCGCCTAAAGTATATCGTTTAAAAGCATTTTGCTGTCGCGATGTAACGATTAACACTGGTTCTCCACCATTCCTGAAATCGAGGCAAACGCCATGTGCATTCAACAAATGTTTTTCTTCGGCGCCCCTTCCACCAAAATAATTGATCAATTTTCCTGAAGCATCGTAGTGCATAATAAAATCTTTCCCATATCCATCGGCTACATATATATCACCATCAGGCGTAATTGCAGTTTCTGTTGGAATGTATTCTTCTGCTTTGGTGTATTGGCCGGTTTCTTTAGGATAATCCAACACCATTAATACTCGCCCGTCAATCGTTGTTTTTATAACCTGGTGACGCTTATTATCACAAATAAATAAAACTTCCATACCATTTTCATCGAACAAAGTTAGCCCGTGTGCTCCAGGGTATTCATGTCCCCATGAATCTAATATTCTTCCTTTTTTATCATAAATAAGTACGTTATTGTGCGTCTCATTTGTAAGCAATAAAATTCTTCCTTTCTTGTCCTGGATCATTTCGTGGCAATCGTTCACAGGATATTTTGCAACATCTGCCTGGCTCCAGTGCGTGTCAATTTTATATCGCTTATTCCCCTGGCCAAGAATGGTATCTTGTGTAAAAGGAAAATTTGGTTTTACTATTAATGCAGCCATTCCGAGTGATGTGTTTTTTAAAAAGTTTCTACGTTGCATGTTATTAGTTGATTTTTTTTAAATCTAAATTTTCCCTTACTTCCTTATTCAGTGTTCGTTGTTCACTTTACAATGCGCTTGCTTTCACGTGGGTTATTTCTTTTTACCTTTATTAAGTTGTTTATTTTTCTTTGGCTCTGGTAAATAATTTTTGGTTGATACTACTTTCTGTCCGGTTTTAATTTCGAGGTCCCGCCTTGCTTTGCCGGCAACTGAACCACCTTGTTTAGCTACTATTTTATTTTCGATAAATCCTTTCGGATTTCTTGTTTTTACAATTGCCGTTGTAGAAGCTTCTCCCAACATTGAAAATATTAATTCAAGGTCGTTCATATGGTCCCGGAGATTTTGGCTTTTCAATCCTTTTACTTTTTTATATTCAGAAGGTGCCAAACCGAAAGTAGCCTTTGAAATTTCGGCGGTCAGAATTGAATATTCCTTTTGTTCTTTTACTCCTCTTGTTTTCCATTCGTCTGTTAGTTCTTCACGAATAGCAATACTACGCATGCGTTTTTCAATCCAGTCGTCAGGATAACCTTTAAGTTTGTATAGTTCTCTTGTTCGTTGTGTTGCCAGTTCGGGGTTTTCAATTTCATCTAACCTGTCAGAGCCTACCTGTGCTAGCCATAGTTTGAAAGGCTCTGCTTTAGGCGACGGAATAGCCTGAATGATTCTCAAAAGTCCTTGTGCATTGGCACATCCCATTTTTTGTAAGCCTCCAGTGGTTTCAACCGGAAGGGTGGGTACAAATTGTACCCACCCTTGGGCAAGCGCTTGGTCTCTTTGACGCATCCGTTTTATGTATTGTTTGGGGTCTTTACTATCTGTAAGAACAGCAACGACATCTTCTACTACGAAATACCATTTTTGGTCAAGCTCATTCCAGACTGTTCTTATTTGTTTGCTCTCAAATAATTTAATATTGCTCATAATTATTTTATATATTTTTCTTCACTACTCACTGTTAAGCAATAATCCCTTTCACCACTTTGCCCGCTACATCTGTTAAGCGGTAGCGGCGCCCCAAGAATTTGTAAGTCAGTTTCTCATGATCGATACCCATGAGGTTTAACGCCGTTGCATGAAAGTCGTGGACATGCACGGGATCTTTTAAAATGTTATAACCAAACTCGTCCGTTTCGCCATACACGCCTGGTTTTACACCACCGCCTGCCATCCATATTGTGAAGCAGCGTGGATGATGGTCGCGGCCATAATTATCTTTAGCAAGTTTGCCCTGGCAATAATTGGTCCTGCCAAATTCACCACCCCATATTACAAGCGTTTCATCTAATAAGCCCCGTTGTTTTAAATCTGTAATTAATGCCGCAGAAGCCTGGTCAGTATCCATGCACTGGCCTTTTATTTCAAACGGTAAATTGTTGTGGCCATCCCAACCCTGGTGATAGAGTTGAACAAAGCGTACGCCATTTTCCGAAAGTTTTCTGGCAAGCAAACAGTTGGCTGCATACGTTCCGGGTACGAGGCAATCCGGGCCATACATTTTGATAATGTCTTCCGGCTCTTTACTGATATCGGTTACTTCCGGCACGGCGGTTTGCATTCTGTATGCCAATTCATATTGCTGCACTTTTGCTTTTATTTCGGGGTCGTTGGTTTCTTTAAAAGATTCTTCATTCAATTGAGAAACCACGTCAAGCATTTTTCGCCTGTCCGCTTTGTCAATACCATCATGGTTATTGAGGTACAACACCGGATTTTCACCGCTGCTGAATTGTACACCCTGGTGCACGGAATCCAGGAAACCATTGCTCCATAATTTTGAATACACACCTTGCCCGTTCCCTTTTCCTTTTGAGAGTAAAACACAAAATGCAGGAAGGTTTTTATTTTCACTTCCCAACCCGTAACTCAGCCACGAGCCCATGCTTGGGCGATTACCTACCTGTGCACCTGTTTGAAAAAATGTAAGCGCCGGATCGTGGTTGATCGCTTCGGTGTACATGCTTCGTATGATGCATAAATCGTCCACAACTTTGGAGGTATGCGGTAATAGCTCGCTCATCCAGGCGCCTGCTTCGCCATATTGATTGAATTTAAAAGCAGAACCTGCCAATGGAAATTTTTTCTGATCAGCCGTCATACCTGTAAGTCGTTGTCCCTGCCGGATAGAGGCAGGTAAATCCTGCCCGAACATCTCCTGTAGCTTTGGTTTGTAATCAAATAGATCAAGTTGTGAAGGAGCCCCGTTTTGAAACAAATAAATAATGCGTTTTGCTTTAGGCGCAAATTGCGGTAGCCCGGTCACCATCATATCTTCTTCACTTTTACCGCTAAAAAGGTCGGGTATCAATAACGATCCCAACGCAATACTTCCAATTCCCAAACTCAGTTTAGAAAGAAACTTTCTCCTGTTCAGGTTAAGGCTATGTTCCAATAATTCTTTGTTCATGACTATGATTTTGTAATGGCTTCTTCCATATTATAAATAGCGCTTATTACTTTCATCAGTGCGGCAGTGTTATTTTTATCTAATGAATCATCCATTTTGTATTCGCCAACATTAAGTGTGGCGGATGCATCCAGTTTTTTATTTTGAAACGCCGCTAATTGCCCATTATAATAATTCGTAAGTAAACTCAGTTCTTTTTTGTCAGGCATGCGGCAGATAATCCGACGAAAAGCTTGTGTAATTTTTTCATTCATCGAACTTTTTTCTTCCAATAATTTTTGCGATAAAACGCGTGAAGCTTCCAGCACAGTTGGGTCGTTCATCATCATCAAAGCCTGCAAAGGCGTAGAAGTTACGGAGCGGTTTACTTCGCACATGTCGCGGTTACTTGCATCAAATATGGCCATGTTTGGCGGCGGCACAGTGAGTTTGATAAACGTATATAATCCCCGCCGGTAAAGGCTTTCGCCGGTATCTTGTTGATAGGTTGCCAGCACGCCTCTTCCCGATGTGGCGCTTTCCCAAAGGCCTTTGGGCTGATAGGGCTTTACGCTTGGGCCGCCAATTGTTTTTATCAAAAGACCACTACTTGCCAATACAATATCTTTTACAATTTCAGCTTTTACTCTCATCCTTGGCGCACGGGAGAGATAAATATTTTCAGGATCTTTTTTATAATTATCCTTGTCAACATTTGAAGACTCCATGTAGGTTGCAGAGGTAACTATTTGCTTTATCAGTCTTTTTATGTCCCACCCGTGTTGCATAAAATCTACTGCCATCCAATCGAGCAATGCGGCATTCGTGGGCATTTCACCCTGTGCGCCAAAATCACCGACGGTCTTTACAATCCCACGTCCAAAAATTTCCTGCCACATTTGATTTACAAACACCCGTGCCGTAAGGGGATTATTTACACTCACTGTCCATTCTGCAAGTCCAAGACGGTTGCGCGGAAGATTTACAGAATCAAAATGCATGACCGCATTTATCGCCGCAGGTTTCACTTCAAAAGAAGGCTGATCATAAACACCACGGTCTAAAATATAAGTTTTGCGCAGCGTATCACGGTCACCCATAACCGAAACCATCAATTGCCCCGTATCTTTTTTATTAATGAAAGAAAGCAGGTTTTTGATATCGCTGCTGTCAATAGTAAGTATTGGTTTTTTGGCGGGTTTGGATACGCTCACATCACCCTCAAACCCTGCTTCTTTGCTGTTGTTGAAAAAGGCATACAACTCGTAATATTCTTTTTGAGGAATAGGATCATACTTGTGGTCGTGGCATTGGGCGCATTCTACCAACAGGCCGATGATACCTTTGCCAAAAGTTTTTACTTTATCAATATTATATTCCACACGGTATTCTTCGGGAATGATTCCACCCTCTTCGGTGTATTTATGATTTCGGAAAAAAGCGGTTGCCAATATTTCTTCTTTGTTGGCATTGGGCAGTAAATCGCCCGCAATTTGCCAGGTAAGAAATTGATTGTATGGCATGTTCTCGTTAAAAGCATGTATGACCCAATTGCGCCACGGCCACTGCGTCCTGATATTATCATCCTGGTAACCATAACTGTCTGCATAGCGTGCCACGTCTAACCAGTGCAGCGCCATCTTTTCACCATACTGAGGTAAGTTTAATAATTCATCCACTACTTTCTCATAAGCCTTCGGATCTTTGTCTGCCATAAATTTGTTCATCATTTCTATGGTAGGAGGAAGCCCGGTGAGATCTAATGAAACTCTTTTAAGTAAGGATTCCTTATCAGCCCCGGGATTATGTTGCAGTCCTTTTTCTTCCTGTTTATTTAGTATGAAATAATCAATTTCATTTTTGGGCCAGGACTTATCTTTTATTTCAGGCAGCGGCGCTTTTTTAGGTTTTACAAACGCCCAATGGATTTCGTATTTGGCGCCCTGCTTTATCCACTTTTCAAATAATCTTATTTGGTAAGGCGTCAATGCACCAAGGTGAGCCGAAGGCAGCGGCATCATATAAGATGAATCGGTAGAGGAGATTCTTTTAAATAATTCAGATTGTTCAGGATGGCCGGGCACGATGGCAAAAGCGCCTTTCATTTCCGGTAAAGGAGCATAAGCATATTTTGCATAATCGAGCCGTAATCCAGCTTCCTGCTTGCTTACATCAGGGCCATGGCATTTAAAACATTTATCGGAAAGAATAGGACGAATATTATAGTCATAGCTGACGGTTTCGGGTAAACGTTGATCTTCTTCATTGTTATTTTGATTGCAGGATACCCAGCAACAGGTACCTATAACAAATGATATAATAAATAGAAAAGTTTTTGATTTCATATCTGAATAGGCAGTATTTAAAAAAGAAGAGAATTATAATGTTGAGCAGCCGCGAAATCATTATAAAAATAGAAAAACTTTTATATACAAGAAGAAAAACTTTTCTGGCCATTCAAAACGAGGTGTTTTTAATTTGAACTGAAGTTCAAATGTCTTCTGTCACTCACGATAACTGTCGGGATACACGAATTAGCACGAACCTGGATTTGATATTAAAATGAATCCGAATTATTTCCGGATAAATATTTTGGAGAATTTACCGCTTTATTCCATGATGTAAGAAAAGCCCAGGAATTAAAGAATAAATTTTGTTAATCATGATTATCAAAAGAAATTTTTTAAATCAATGATAGTAAATAAACTTTTATTCAATATTTTCATTTTTAAACCCAGACAGTAGGTAACCTTTTATTCAACATTTTCATTTTTCTGGATATTGATAGTCAACAAACTTTGTTTTGCAATTTTTATTTTTTACAGCAGTCTGGAATGTGCAGACCGCGAGCAAGATTTTTAATCAAAAACATTTGGCAGTAAACAAACTTTTATTCAAAATTCTTAATCAGGGATAATTTTAAAATAAAAGTTCTCTCATTTATTTGCATAACCGGAGAATTCTGGCATACGCTTTTACTTGCCTGAATTATGATTTATCTAATTTTAAGATTAAAATGTTGTTGCCTTTCCATCCTTTCATTCTTACTTTTTTGATTCACGATTTGCTTTTACTCATCCTTTACACACCTGAACCCAGTATGCTCCAACCCTGTATCAGGGCTGCTTTTCATCCGTCGCGACACACGATAGCCGCTACAATATTCATCATTGCACAAAAAACTGCCACCACGAAGGCTTCTTTTAGGCGTGTAAGGATCCATCGGATCATAACTCTTTAAAGGGCCCTGGGGATCTACGGCAATTGAATTACCAAATGTTTGATAATAATTGGCATCGTACCAGTCCCGGCACCATTCCCAAACATTGCCGGCCATATCATAAAGGCCATAACCATTTGCAGGAAAAGATCTGACAGGCGCAAGTCCAACAAAACCATCCTTGTCATCATTATAATAAGGAAACTTTCCACCCCATGAATTAGCTTTGGATTTGCCTTCATTTATAGGCTCATTCCCCCACGGGTAAATGTCATTTTGCAATCCGCCTCTTGCTGCAAATTCCCATTCAGCTTCGGTTGGTAAACGCTTGCCTGCCCATTTGCAATAAGCCATGGCATCGTACCAACTTACCTGCACAACAGGATAATTTTCTTTTCCTTTAATATTACTTCCCGGACCTTCGGGATGTTTCCAGTCAGCGCCTTTAACCCAGCGCCACCATTGGCTGTAATCACGCAAATCAACAGGACCGGTGGTTTCATGAAATACCAATGAAGCCGCTACCAACATGCTGTCCGGCGGTTTGGGCGTTCCGGGAGGAAGTGTTTGTTTCATCTCGTCCCAATCAGGTTTTTTTTCGGCAGTAGTAATATAATGAGTGGCGTTTACAAATTTTTGAAATTCTTCATTGGTTACTTCATTAGCATCTATCCAAAAACTTTTTACCTCTACTTTGTGTTTTGGATATTCGTCTGCGCTTGCCTGTGAATTATCGCCTCCCATCATAAATGTACCTCCTTTTATAAATACCATTCCTTTTGAGGAAGTATCTCCATTAAATTGTAATGCAGAATCCATTGAAGCATTTGCGAATCTGGATGGTACCATCATGCAGGAGGTGGATGTATCTTTTGTGTTGACAATTGACACAATTTTTTTCGGACTATTATTACATGAAAAAAATAAATAGGTGATTAAAAAAAGGAGAATATATTTCATTGGTCTCATTAAAAGTATATATGTTTTTTGAAATTACTGATGAATTCTAAATCTGGACATCAATTTTAATTGAAATTAATTCTAAAGAAACTCAAAATTACTTTTTTATTGATTAAGCTAAGAATATGGCTAAATCATATTTTGATGTGCTGACAAAAACCACCTCCATTAGGAGCTTTATTTAGGTATCATTCCTGAAAATGGTAATTTACAGAATCTAATTACTATATTTCATCCAGTACGTGTAGCGGAAACCAGGTCCTGTTGGAAAACAACCTACCTGTAATTACATAATTGACTACAATAGTTTTGTGGTAATTACATGCCCCTTTTCTTTAATACTATTCTGTTCAAAGTATCTCAAAAGCTCAAATTTAGGTGTACTGGTATATCAAAATATTAATTGGCACAAAGATTTGTTTTCCATATTTTAATTATTATTTTTGGCAGATATAATATCCTTCCAAACATCTTTTCTGATCCTTTATTTTACTTTAATTATTCATTTAAAATAGTTATTTATATAAAAATCAAACCAATGGACAATTTTGAT
The DNA here is from genome assembly GCA_035693085.1 of Hanamia sp. Lineage (GTDB taxonomy): Bacteria > Bacteroidota > Bacteroidia > Chitinophagales > Chitinophagaceae > Ginsengibacter. The sequence goes on from DASSHD010000713.1 coordinate 13,750, forward strand.
CATTTTATTATTAAAGGATTGCATGGTATTTCTGCCAGTTCTCCGCTCCTAAACAATTTCATGCTTTTTATTTCTGATAATGACTTTTTAAAAGGAGGAATTATAGTATCGATCTTATGGTTTTTTTGGATGAATAAGGATAAAGACCTGGATGGGAAAAGAAAAAAGGTAATCACGGTAATAATTTCTTGCCTGATTGCAATTGCTTTTGGGAGACTACTTACAAGAGTTCTTCCTTTTAGACAAAGGCCTGTTCTGAATTCAGTGTTAACTTTCTTATACCCTGATCCACACGTTGCGGATAGCATGGATTTAGCAAGCTCTATGCCGAGCGATCACTCTGTAATGTTCCTTGCTTTAGTAACAGGGATATTTTTAATTTCCAAAAGGATAGGGTTACTATCCTTCATATATGTATCCTGTTTTGTACTTCTCCCAAGAATCTATTTAGGGCTACATTACCCAACGGACATTTTAGCTGGAGGCATTGTAGGAATTCTCATAACCTTAATTATTTCAAATATCAGTATCACTGATAAAATTAGTCAACAAATTTTAATTTTTTCATCAAAATATAGCGGGATATTTTACGTATTATTTTTCTGGCTTTCTTTTCAGATAGGAACAATGTTCGACTCCAGTCGTGCAATAGAGCATTACCTTGTAACTTTATTTTTTCATACATCTTAAAGGAGTTTGGATAAAAA